>NZ_MRUJ01000340.1:0-4708 GCF_002099325.1 Frankia sp. KB5
CTGCCACGGTGTTTGCGCGGATCCGGTACCTGGCTGAAGACCGCCAGCAGACTCGTCKGCGGCGGAGGCTGGTGGGTGCCGCCGGTGACGGTGACCGCCAGCCGATCGAGAACAGGGGCAGGCAGTAATGCTGGTGCGACGGGCATGGCACCTCGGGGCGATCATGACGGKGTAGGAACCTCCGTGATCTCCAGGGGCTGTGCCCGCACCCATAAAGCCCACGGCCGCGCGCCAGAGACACGCTACGCAACCCCACCGGAAACACTGAGCGGCGCCGACAGCCTGCTCATCGGCAAACTTGCCGGAGCCCTGGCCGTGGGCCTCATATCGGTCCGGCCTGAACCTTGATTGACATAGTGGGCGAGCGCCCACTATGGTCGTGCCATGACGACTCCGAAACTTGAAGGTGAACTCCATCAGCAGCGGCGCGTGGCCGAATCGTATGGTGTGGATTCCGACCGCTATGATCGGACTCGACCGCGCTATCCGGATAATTTGGTCAATCGCATCGTGCGGTCCTGCCAAGGTGTCGAGCTACTGGATGTGGGCGCGGGTACGGGTATTGAGGCGCGCCAGTTCCAGGCGGCTGGGTGTTTGGTGCTCGGCGTGGAGCCGGATGCGCGGATGGCGGCCTTCGCGCGGAGCCGGGGCACTGAGGTGGAGATCTCGAGGTTCGAGGAATGGGATTCGGCGGGGCGTCGCTTCGACGGGGTCATCTCGGGCCAGGCGTGRCATTGGGTGGACCCCGTGGTGGGCGCGGAAAAGGCGGCTTCGGTGCTGCGCCCGGGAGGACGCCTGGCCGTCTTCTGGAACGTCGCCGAAATTCCGGCAGAGGTGCGCGAAGCCTTCGGTGAAGTTTACGCCGAGGTGGCGCCGGACACTCTGGCGGCTCGCGCCTACAGCGCGCCGACACCTCCGTCGAGTTCCTCTCCTTTGTTGATCAAAACCATCGACGGTCTGCGCCAGGCCGGCGTTTTCGGTGAGCCCGAGCAGTGGCAGTTCGATTGGGAGTACGTCTACAGCAAGGACGAATGGCTGGACCAGCTACCCACRCAGGGGGACCACAGCCAGTTCCCGCCTGAGAAGCTGGACAAGGTGCTGGCGGGGGTCGGCGCCGCCATCGACGCCATGGGGGGCAGCTTCGGCATGAAATACACCGCTGTCGTGGTGACCGCGACACTGCCCACGTCCTGACGGCACACCACCATTATGGGGCCGATACGGCCTTGGCCCAGCGCAGCATAATGGAGTCGGTGACCGGCGCCGTCGTCGCCAGCGCCACGTCGTGACCGGTGCCGGGGACCATGGCCACCTGGAGTTTTGCTTCAGGCAGGTAGGAGCTCGACTCGTAGGTGAGGACGCTGCCCGGGTCGTCGCAGTCGTAGAGGGTGACCCCCTGGCAGAACAGCCAGTCCTGCGCACCGGCGACGAGGAGCACCGGAACCCGGATCCCGTATGGCGGTATCGCCGGCGTGGTCTGCGCGGTGGGGACGACGTCCTTGAGTTCTTCGTCCTTTGTCAGGACCGACGGAGAGGCCGTGGCCGGATAGAAGAACATGGAGCCGCGTGTGCCCGGCTTGGTGGTCAGATAGCCCGCGTCGTAGCCGGAGTTCGCGAACTTCGGATCCTCGGTCGCCGGGTACGTGTTCGCAACCGCGGTCGCCGCGTGGTCGAGGTTGTGTCCGCTCAGCGCGCTCGTCAGGATCGCCGCGTCTACGTCGCCGTACCGTGGGATCTCGCGCCAGGCGTAGAACGAGCCGAGGGCGTGCCCGACCCAGATCACCTTTGGAAATGCCTGCCCATCGAGGGTTCCGTCTCGTAGAGCGGTGATGGCGTCGTGCAGTGCGACGGCAYCGGCGTCGCCGGTGACCAGGCTGCTTTGAGGATGGGAGCTGTTACCCGCACCGATCRGGTCGACGTTGAAGGTGGCGTACCCGGCCGCGACCGCGGCATGTACGTACGAGTAGTAGCCGTTGCCGACAGGGAAATCCCAGTACGAGTGGTTGTGATACCCGCCATGTACCAGCAGCTGAACCGTGGTGGGGCGGCGGCCCCGGGGTTGGCACAGCTCCCCCCACATGGTCTGCGTTGCCTCGCCGGTATCGGAGAGTCGGACTGGCAGTGAGTACGCCTTGCAACTCAGTTTCGCGGTTGCCGCGTCCGCGCTGGCGGGTACCGCCAGCAACGCCGCGGCCGCCGTGAACGCGGCCATGATTAGAGACTTCCATCTTGCGTGCTTGGCTGGCACAGGTCGCTGCTCCGCATCGAATAGGACGGCTTCTACGAGGGAGAATTTACTGGCGCCGGCACGCGACACCCGCGCCACCGAGGGCCCGAAGATGACTATGCTCGCGCCAGCGTCATACTGGGGCGACGCACACTATGTGCCCGTGATCGTCGATATGTCAACAGGCTGCGCTTGCCACCAGTTTGGCGCCCAGGGCTCTTGCAAGGACGCGATTTGATGGGGTTGGCCCGCTCTGTCAGGTTCGGATGATCGGTCCTGGTATAGGGCGGTATGCGGGAGCGCGGGCACGGCTGGACCACGTGTCACGGACGGCTCTGTTGCATCGGCGGAATCCGCTGTCCCGCGGCTGCCGATCAGTCATGATCGAGTGATGCGCCGACGTCGTGGCTGTCCACCGGTCCCGACGTCGGAGTTCGCCGGGTTCCGATTCCCGCCCGAGGTGATCGTCCTCGCGGTCCGCTGGTACTTGCGGTTCGCGCTGTCCTACCGGGATGTCGAGGAGCTGCTCGCCGAACGTGGCCTACAGGTGGATCACGTCACGATCTACCGGTGGGTGCAGCGCTTCACGCCCTTGCTGGTCGACGCCGCGCGGCCGTGTCGGCACCGACCTGGGGACAGGTGGTTCGTCGACGAGGTGCGCCACGAGGCGCTGTGGGTTCCTGTGGGGGTGAGAGACCGTCACCGCCGGGCTGTCGCAGCAGCTCGGTTGAAGCTGGGGGCAGCCTGATCCGGGAGTCGCCGGGGAGGGCGGGAAGCAGCCCTGACAACGACGGGACGGGCCGGTACTGCCAGACGGCCCGGGTCCGGCTAGCGAGGCAGAAAGGCGTACGTGAGGAACCAGCGTTACAAAGCCCCTCAAGCGTGAGACCACCAGCTCGAACCTGGCGGATGTGGGCTGGGTTGCGGCGAAACCTGACGTTGTCTTCGTCCTACGTCAGGGCGCCCGGTCGGACTGATCTTGTGTCCGATCGGGTGGCCATGGGGAAGGTCTGCGGCGTACCTGTGGATGGCCGCTGGGGCATAGCTGGGCGCCGACCCTGCCAAGGGAATCCATGGYGAACGTGGGAACCGCACCGGTGCTCCCGCCGTGCCGGCCAGCTAGGCCCGCGGGTGGGAAGGCTCGTCGTCGGCCGATGGCGCCGGTGCGGGGCGGAGCCGTCGTAGTAGTCCGAGGTCGGGAAAGCCGGCCGCATGGCGAAGGACGGCAGCAGGTCCGCAGCCGATGGGCTGGAAGGCCAGGAGGTCGCCGGTGAATACCGGCGCRCCGATCCTGAGTCTCGTCGAGGCAAAGGAACGGGTACTGGGGATCCAGACGAAGCTGCACCGTTGGGCGGCGACGGACGAGAGTCGCCGGTTCGATGATCTGTTCAACCTCGTTGCCGATCCCGCGTTTCTGCTGGTCGCGTGGGATCGGGTGCGGTCCAACCGTGGTGCGCGCACCGCGGGGGTCGACGGGGCGACGGCCTACTACATCAGGGCGGTCCGTGGTGAGGATGCGTTCCTCGACCAGCTGCGGGATGACCTGAAGGCCGGCGTGTTCGTCGCGTTGCCCGTGYGAGAACGGATGATCCCGAAGTCGGGTGGCAGGATGCGCCGGCTGGGGATCCCGACGGTCACGGCATACTGCCGGAGCTGACAGTCGATCTTCGGAATCTCTTGTTGTTGTCCATCCGTTCCACGCGTTGCGCGGTCAGCGACTCGACGTCCTGTTCAGTAAGCGGTGGGCGGGCGAGACGTTGTTCGTCTGTGTTCGGCCGGGTTCGGGTCAGATCACGCTGCCGGCGGCGTGGACAGACCGTGGTCTGTCCACGGAGGATGGCCGGCTCTCGGTCGACGGGCTGGCGGCGCTCGGTGCGGTGACACGCACCCTCAAGGTCGTGGATAGCGGTGAGTAGCCGTGTCATTCTCTTGTGTGATGACTCCACCCAAGATTCCGGCAGATCTGGGCACAACGAGCACGGAGGATCTTCTTGCGCGACGACGGGCGCTGGCCGAGGCGATCGGCGACCCGCAGTGGGTGCTGGCCGGTTCGCTTGTCGAGCAGCACCGCCGGTGCGGCAAACCGGGCTGTTCGTGCGCGGGYGGGGACGGCCACGGGCCGTATGCCTACTTCAGTCCGCGTCAGGTCGAGCGCGGCCGGCTGCGCTACGTCCCGGCCCGCCTCGTCGGCCTCGTGCGCCGCTACCTCGACCGTTGCGTCGAGGTCGAGGCGGCGCTGGCGGAGATCTCGGCGATCAACGTCGAGCTGCTGGCACGCCGGGAGCTGACCTGAGCGATGGCCGTGGCCGTTCTGTCCGGACCTGCCCGCCGCGAGGCGGTGCAGGTGGTGGCGAACATGACGGCCAGCGCACTGGGAGCGAACAATGAACGGCGAATACAAGATCACCACGTCGCATCGGCGGCGGGCGGCGCTGGTCTACCTGCGCCAGTCGACGCTGGTGCAGGTCCGGGAGCACACCG
>NZ_MRUJ01000341.1:0-4576 GCF_002099325.1 Frankia sp. KB5
AGCTGCTCGATCAGGCGGGGAAGGCGCTCGTGGGCGACGTCGAGGGCGCCCGTCCGCAGTCTGCGCAGGGGGCCGGTCATCGTGCGCGCGATCGCCAGCGTCCACACGATCGCACCGGCCATGATAATGATGATCAGCGCGCCGAGGATGGCGGTTCGCTCCCAGGCGGTGGAGCGCAGGTCGCTCGCGGACCCGATGACGTCGTCGAGCAGTCCGGTCTCGACGGTGCGCAGCAGCTCGATGTGGGTGGTGCTGGCCGCGAACCACTGGTCGGGATCGATGCCGAGGTCGGGCAGCCGCTGACGCTGGATGGCACGGTCGGAGGTGCGCTTGACCGTCAGCACCGCCTGACCGTTGACGATCTGATCATAGCGGGTCCGGTCGCTGGGTCGGGCTGCGGCGCGGAACGCGTCCTGGGCCGTCTGCTCCTCGGCGAGGAGACCGGACATCCGTTCGGCGGCGCCGAACTCGAACCGGCCGGTGAGGGCCGCGGCGTAGAGCTGACCGCGGATCTGGGAGTTGATCTCCTTGATGGTCGACAGGTCATTGAGGACCGTGGTGGCGTAGCGGAGCTCGTCGTCGTCCCGGTCCTGCCCGATCCGGCGGTCGAAGGCGAGCAGGCGGCTGATCGTGGTCGAGTACTCGCTCAGGATCGCGCCGATGGGCAGCTTCCCGCCCCGGACGGCCTGACGCAGCGCGGGCAGTGCGGCGATGCTCTGCCGCACCCGCACGGACAGCGGGGAGGCCCCTCGGCCGAGACGGCCGGAGGAGGACCCCAGCGAGGCCTGGAAACGGGTTAGCACCTTGTCCACGACACGCTGCTCGGTGTTCAGCCGGTCGGCCAGCGCCCTGCTGGTCGGGGCGGCGCCACGCCCGCTCATGATGAAGCCCGCGGCGAGGTCCCGCTCGAGCTGCATCTCGTGCACCGCCGCGGTCACATCCCGGCCGAGCCTCGCCGAGGTCACCCCGTGACCGTAGCTGGCCGCGTCGGACAGCCAGGTCACGCCGGCGAGAATCGCTACCGCCAAGAAGGCCGCCATGGGCACCGCCAAGGCCGCGAAGAGCTTCCCGCGCACGGGGAGGTCGTGCAGGCGCAGCCGCCGCCACGGACGCGATCGGAACTCCCCCGCCCCGGTCGTAGCCACGGCGGGGGCCGCGGCCCCGGTCACGGCCCCGGTCACGGTCACGGTCACGGCCCCCGCCGAGTGCCGCCGACGCCGCACCGGGGATGGCTGCTCCCGGTCCCCGGGTGTGCCCGCGCCACAATGCCGGCTCTCGGCAGAGGAGCCCGGCGGGTCATCCGCCGCGACCCGCCTTCTTCCCGGCTGGACCACGAGATCCGTACCTCTCGCCCTCTCGGATCGCCCTCTGGAACTGTCCCGCCAGGCCAGTCCCGGCCCTGGCCGGCAAAGACTATGCCTTGGCCGGCAAAGACTATGTGGGCGCCCGATGTCGCCGCCGGTGGGGTCGCCAGTAGGCTCGCCTGACGATTGGCCCCGTCAATCACCCGCGCTGCTGGACAGCCCGGCTGCGGTTGTTGTCCGACAAACAACTAGTGTCGCCGCTGGCCACTGCCAGCTTTCACTCCTCACCGAGCCGGGCATGCGGGAGCACGATGATCCACGGGTTTCGAAGCACGGTCGCGGGCCTTGCGCTTCTCTCCGCGGTCGTGCTGGCCGCCTGTGGTAGCGGTGGCAAAGCCGAGCCGGCCCGAGTTTCCGGCGAGGTCAAGATCGGACTGCTCGCCCCCATGACCCATGGCGATACCGAGACGGGGCGTGACGCACAACGCGGAGCAGAGCTCGCCAGCCGTCTCATCAACGCCGGCGAAAGCTGGGCGAGCGACGGGACCAGAGACCTCTGGGGGCCAGCCGGCCGGGCCCATCTTTCTGTTGTGACATTGGATACAAGTAGCGATCCGCGCCAGACCGCGGACGCCACGTCACGCTTGGCGACCGACCACGGCGTCGTGGGCATCGTCGGCGCGTTCACCCCCGACGCCACCCTGGAAGCCAGCCAGCGGGCCGAACGCCTGCGGATCCCGTTCGTCAGCGGGGGCCCGTCGCTGACGGCGCTGACCGAACGTGGGCTGAGCTGGTTCTTCCGGATCGGACCCGACGCGGCCGACTACGGCGGCGCCTTCCTGTCCCTGCTGCGTGACGCCGAGCAGCCGGGCCAGGAACGCCGACGCGTCGCCCTGCTCTACACCAACGACGCCACCGGCCTCGATATGCAGGCGACCGTGGCGGAGTTCGCCGAGGAGACCGGTTACCCGATCGTGGCGAGCGTGGCCTACCAGCCGGGTACGGGCCAGCCGGGTACGGGCGATCTGGCCGCCGCTGTCGGCGCCCTGCAAGCCACTGCACCCGACATTGTACTGACGAATATTTCTCCCGGTCAGGGCGCAATTCTGGGAAACACTTTCCGGGATGGTGGATACATACCGCCCGCGGTTGTCGTGTACGGCGACCCGGCGGAGGCCGCCCGACTCGCCGCGGTTCCCGAGTTCGCCGATCGGGTCAGCCGCCAGGTCGCCTGGTCGATGCCCATCGCCCGGGCCAATCCGCTGGCCGCGAGAGTAATCGACCGCTATCTGCACGATTTCGGGGCGCCGATGACCGAGAATGCGGCCGAGGCCTTCACCGCCATGACCACGATCGCGCAGGCAATCGATGACGCGGGCAGTACGGATCGTGAGCTGGTCCGCTCCGCGTTGACCGCCCTGAATCTACCCGCGAGTTCGACCATCATGCCGTGGAACGGCGTCCATTTCGACGGAACCCACCAGAACACACTTTCCGCAACAGCGATCGAACAGACCACCGGTACGACATTCAGAACCGTCTACCCCCGCGACCTGGCCACGACGACAGTCAAGTGGCCCGCGCCGGGGACGGCCGTGACGACTGTCGGACACCCATCATCGAGGGCGACGTCGGCGTCACAGTCGACGCCGGGGACCAGGACCAGGACACGGACACGGAACGAGTAGGTACCCGGATCGTTCTCCCCCTGACCCGTCCACGGATCACCTCGCCGGCGCGAGATCCGCCACCAGCACCGGATCGAGGCCGCCGGGGGTGCCGTCCGGCTCGGTCTTCTCCAGCCGGAACCGGGCCGCGCGTCCGTCGAGTTCGAGGACGGCGAGCACACCGCCTGCCACACCGGGCTCGGCGCCGTGGCCGCGGCGCCGTGGCCGCTGGGCGAAGCCGTCACCGGACTGCTGACCATGGTGGCGGTCTGGGCGACCCTCTCCCGGAGACTCCTGTACGCGAGCCCTGGAGCCGCCGGCGGCGCATACCTGGCGGCGCGCACCTGGCGGCCAGGTGGTGCTGGCGACGGCGCCACGCGAGCCACTCCGGGAGGTCGGACGACAGGCTCGTCGTGTAGCGCCGTTCACGGCAGCGCGAGCGAGGATATTCTGGAGGTTTTTGAGCTGGTCCTTCAAATTCGGACCTTCCTTCAGCTATGAGCCGGTCTATGCAACTGTTGCCGCACGGAGGAGATCGGAGGTATGTCGGCTGTAGGGGTTGCGTCGGGGTATCTGGTCGGAGTCGACCCAGGGCGGAGGGATGAATTCGGGCCGGCGATCGTGGCCGATTCGGACGATCCAGCCGTGATGGTGGATAAGCCTGTGATGATATCCACACAGTAGTACCAGATTGTCAAGTGAGGTTCTTCCACCGTCTATCCAATGACGAACGTGGTGAACTTCGCACCATGACGGCGGCCGATCACACCCCGGGAATGAACAGCAGACGTCTCGGGCGATGACGGCGCGGCGTAGGTCCGCGGGTGCGGTGCGGTGGGCCCGTCCGACGTCGAGGGGGACGCTCGCCGCATCGAAGACGACGCGGGTGACCGTGGCGTCACAGGCCAGCCGGCGCAGGACACTGGCCGGCAGGGGTTGACCCCAACTGGTGGTGGCGGGCGTACCTCCCTGGCCGAGTAGTGCCGTCCAGGAGACGGTGACGGTGAGGTGGGGGCGCACGCCGCCGGTGACGGGCAGGGCTGCGGTGGCGAGGGTGCGGTGAAGGAGGTCGACGAGGGCGTCGGCGCGGCGCTGTGCAGGTGTGCGGGGGTCGAGGGTGCCGTCGTCGGCGGGGCGGGGTTTGGCCAGCGGGTCAAGTGCGCTGCGTAGGAGCGCGGCGGCTTCGGCGTCGAGTTCGCCGGTGATACGGGTGCTACCCCCGGGCAGATCGGTGATCCACAGGCCGCGCCGATCCGCGGGGGCGTCGCCCGAATCCTGGTTGCCGTTGCCCGAATCCTGGTTGTCGTTGCCCGAATCCTGGTTGTCGTTGCCGGCCGGGCCCCCTGCGGGGCCGGGAGACGTGCCGGAGTCGGCGCCCTCACGGTCGCCGTTCTGGCTGCCGGTGTTGGCGGGGCCGTCGCCGCCGGGGCTGGTGTCGATGCGGGTGAGTTGTTCCCGCAGGTGCCGGCCAAGACGGGCCAGTTCGCGGGGGTCGAACATCCGGGCCAGCTCCAGCAGGGATGCCTCCGCCGCGGTGTACACCTGCGCGTCCAGGCCGCGGGGGAGAGAACGGATCGTCGTGCGGACCTCAACCGCCTGCTCGAC
>NZ_MRUJ01000342.1:0-4448 GCF_002099325.1 Frankia sp. KB5
TGATCGCAGTGGGCAAGGTCGAAGGTGGCGCGGTCGTACTTCGTCGCGATCGGTCCCCTGCCGGCCGAGCGGAGGTGCTGGGGCACGTTCGCGATCTCGTAGCGCCCCCGCTCACGCCTGGCGATCCGGCCACCGAGACGGGTGAAGGCCGCCTTGAACGCCAGCTCGACGTAGTGCGGCTGGAGCCTCTTGGCCCGGGCCTCATCCATCGCTGCGCGGAGCCGCTGGAGGTCGGCCTCGGCGAGGTGCTCTGAGGCGAGCGCCCGCTCGTCGAGCAGGTCCTTGAGGCCATCGCCGACGCTGGCGTCGATGACCTCGTGCATCTTCGCCTTCACGTCGGGGCGCTCGCCGTACTGGATGGCGTCGAGCAGGAGGGCGCGCAGCGGGGTCTCGGTGAAGGCTTCACCGAGGACGTCGAAGACCTTGCCGCCGTAATCCTGGCGCATCTGGTCGAGCTTGGCCAGTAAACGGGTGAAGACTTCACCCTCCCGCGTGTTGGAGGCCACGAGGTTCCACAGTCGGCAGACCTTGTCCTGGCCGATGCGGTGGATGCGGCCGAAGCGCTGCTCGATGCGGTTGGGATTCCACGGCAGGTCGTAGTTGACCATCAGATGGGCAGCCTGGAGGTTGAGGCCCTCCCCAGCCGCGTTGGTCGCCAGGAGGATCTGGACGTCGCGGTTCTTGGTGAATTCCTCGGTGATCTGGCGACGCTCGCCGCGGCGGACGCCGCCGTGGATCGCCCTGACCGCGTCGGGCTTGCCGAGCAGCGAGCCGATCCTGGCCCGGAGGTAGTCGAGGGTGTCGCGGTGCTCGGTGAAGATGATGAGCTTGCGCGGCCAGCCGTTGGCGTCGGCGGTCAGCACCTCGTCCTGGAGGATGTTCGACAGCTCGGTCCACTTGCGGTCGGTGCCGGCGTCGCGGACGATCTTGGCGGTCTTCACCAGCTCGGCCAGCTCGATCAGCTCGGCGTTGAGTTCCTCGACGGTCTGCGCTGCGGTGGCAGCGTCGAGCAGGTCCTCCTCCAGCTCCTCGATCTCCTCGGCGTTGTACCCGTCCTCGTCGATCTCGCCCAGGTCGACGGTCGGCTCGGACTCGCGGTAGGTGCCGTTGAGGATCTCCTGCCGTTTGCCCTCCAGGCGCTCGGAACGGCGGACGAGGCTCTTGTAGATCGCCTCCGGGCTGGAGGCGAGTCGCCGCTGGAGAACGGTGAGCGCGAAGCCGACGGTGTTCTTGCGCTTGCCGCCGAGCCGGTCGGCCCGGTTCATCCCCTCGCGGACGTAGTGGGTGACGTCCGCGTAGAGGGCGTACTCCAACGCGGTCAGCTCGTAGGGAACGGTCTCGGCGACACGTTCGGGGAAGAGGTTCTTGCCCTCGAAGGTAAGCAGCTCCTCCTTGACCAGGCGGCGCATGATCCCGCTGGTGTCCGTGGTCTTCTTCTGCCGGCCCTCGAACCGGTCCCTGTCGAGCAGGGTGAGGAAGAGCTGGAAGTCCTCCTCCTTGCCCGAGTGCGGGGTCGCGGTCATCAGCAGCAGGTGGCGGGTGATCTCGCCGAGGAGCTCCCCGAGCTGGAAGCGCTTGGTCTTCTCCAGCTTGCCGCCGAAGTAGTGGGCGCCCATGCGGTGGGCCTCGTCGACGACGATCAGGTCCCACTCGGTCTCCCTGAGCTGGGCCCGGAGCTGCTCGTTGCGGGAGAGCTGATCCATTCGTGCGATGAGGAGCGGGTTGGTCTCGAAGACGTTGAGGTTGACCTGGGAGTCCATGAGCTGGTTGGTCAGCAGATCGAAACGGAGGCCGAACTTGAAGAAGAGCTCGTCCTGCCACTGCTCCACGAGCCCGCCGGGCGCGACGATGAGGCACTGCTTCACGTCGTCGCGCAGCAGCAGCTCCTTGAGGTAGAGGCCAGCCATAATCGTCTTGCCGGCGCCGGGGTCGTCGGCGAGCAGGAAGCGCAGCGGGGTACGCGGGAGCAGCTCGCCGTACACCGCGCGGATCTGGTGCGGGAGGGGCTGCACGTCGCTGGTGGCGACGGCGAGCATCGGGTCGAAGAGCCCGGCCAGCGAGATGCGCTGCGCCTCGGCCACGAGTTTGAAGTCGCTGGCGTTGGCATCGAAGGCGCGGCTGCCGGTCTGGGCGACGCTGAGCTTGTCCTGGTCCTTGCGGAACACGACCTGCTGGCCGAGGCCGCCGGCGGCGGTCTTGTAGGTCAGTTCGAGCGCGTCGGAACCGTGCCATTGCGCGGCAATGACCGTGACGACCTCGGCGGGGATGAGCCCGTCGACGCGCAGCCCTGGCTTGAGTCCTTCCAGCAGCACGACTGACCTCCCGATAGACAGCCGACCAACGCTACTGGAGCGGTCCGACAGTCCGATTCGCGGACCCGGATCCCGGCCACCGACACGCTGGCGGACCGGGGCGGGCTGCGCCCGCACCCCCGGCAGCCACGCCAGGCGCCAGCGACGGACCTGCCAGCTTCCTAATTCCGCAGGCACGCCGCTGTCCGGCRCAGAGACGGGATGGCGGTGGGCCGGGTTCGGAGTGGCAATCTTGGCCGCACTCGCCGAACTGGCTGCCGTCCTGCGGGACGAACACGCTAGCGACGATCCAGCCGTGGCGTCACCCTGTAAGAAGCGAGTAACGCAGACCGATGCCCACCGGAGACATCGGCAGGCGCGGAGGGGAGATCGCTCGATGTCGGCACAGATACTCACGCTGGATGGCGAACGGCAGACGCTCTCGGACGAGACGGTCGAGGAGATTCGCGCGATCTTCCGCGGGCAGGTTCTGACGTCGGACGACCTGGGGTATGACGACATCCGGGTCGTCCAGAACGCCATGCTCGACCGCAGACCCGGTCTGATCATCCGATGCACCGGCACCGCCGACGTCGTCGACGCCGTCAGCCTCGCCTACAAGCGGGACCTGCTCGTCGCTGTCCGCGGCGGCGGCCACAGCATCGCCGGGACCTGCACGGCCGACGACAGTTTGATGATCGATCTGTCGATGATGCGGGGTGTCTGGGTCGACCCGGATCAGCGACGTGTGYGGGTGGCGGGTGGTGCGACCTGGGGCGACGTCGACCGTGAGACGCAGCTGTACGGGCTCGCGGTACCTGGCGGGGTCGTGTCGACCACGGGCGTCGCGGGTCTGACACTCGGTGGCGGAATCGGCTGGCTCCACCGCAAGTACGGTCTGGCCTGTGATGCGCTGCGCGCCGCCGAGGTCGTGACAGCCAGCGGCAAGATCATACGGTGCGACGGGACCGAACATGAGGACCTGTTCTGGGCGTTGCGTGGCGGGAGCGGCAACTTCGGTGTGGTGGTGTCCTTCGAGTTCGAGGCCTATCCGTTGGGCCCGATGGTCTGGAATAGCATGATCGTTCACCCGGTCGATGCCGTTACCGAGGTGCTTTCCCGCTGGCAGGACTGGACGTCCACCGTCCCTGACGAGGTCACCAGCCGTGCCCTCCTGTGGTCGCTGCCGGATGCACCGACGCTCCCGCCCGCCGTGCACAACCGCGACGTGCTCATCACGGCCGCCCTGTATGCCGGCACCCCGGACGAGGGTCAGCGAGCGTGCCGGGCGCTTTCCGGGTTTGGCGCGCCGCTTGCCGATATGAGCCAGGCCCGGTCGTACCGGACAGCGCAATCCTCCCTCGATCCCTTCTTCCCCAAGGGTGGGCTCCAGAGTTACTGGAAGTCCGTCTACCTGGACAGACTCGATGAGGACGCGACCACGTTCGTGGCGCGCATCAGCCACGACCGCCCGCACCCGACGACGATGGTGCACCTGCCTCTCCTGGGAGGGGCCATGTCACGTGTAGGGACAACCGAAACCGCGTTCGGTGACCGCAGCGCTCGGTACCTGCTGAGCATCGACGGAAACTGGCTGGACCCCGCCGAAGACGACGCAAACATCCGCTGGGTGCGCAATGCCTACGGCGAGGCCGTCAGGCTTCGGGCCGCATCGGGCACTTACCTCAACTTCGGCGGCGACGCGGATCTCGACGACGCCGACCGGGCACGGGCCTGGGGGCGCAACGTCGAGCGGCTGCGGCGAGTGAAGCGCACCTATGACCCGGAGAACCGCTTCCGGCTCAACCCCAACATCCCCCCCGCCGAAAGCTGAGCCGGCGCTGGGGCTGGGGCTGGGGCTGGGGCTGATGACCGTCCCCACCTTTCGGGCGATCTCCTCACGCATCTGACGGATCGACGCCACCGCATCACTGTCCGCGAGAATCTCCAGGGTCTCCTGTAGGCTCTCCCGCTCGTCCACCGAGACGACCGGCCAGGCTCGCTGGCGCGCCGTGGCCCACACGGCGCACAGTTCTTCATCCTCGGTCGTGGGCGAGGCGGACGTTGTAACGGGCATCCGAGGCTTGGCGTTCCGTCCCCGCGCGAGCGCACAAGGACGGAACACTTGTCTCTAAAAGATCTCCTCACCGACCGCAG
>NZ_MRUJ01000343.1:0-1045 GCF_002099325.1 Frankia sp. KB5
GACTTTGCGGGTCACCCTGGCCATCCAATCGACCAGAATCTTGCCGATTGCGATCATACACAGGCGTTGTAGCGAGTGTTTCCGGGCATCAGGATGTATCTCGGTGATGAGTGAGCATGCCTGGAGTTGGATGAGCGTCAGAGCTCTGGTCTGGATGCGGCTGTCTTCGGCGCCCGACGGACCCTCTGAGTAGAAGGATGCCCGCTACCGTGCGACGCTCCGACGCGGCGAACGGGCGGCCGGTCCGACGCGCCCGGGTGGGGTGCCGACCGGAGGGAGGCGGGGCCCCATCCCGGTGCGCGGCCGGGCCGGCCGCCCGTTCGGCGCGTCGTGTGCGGCGCCCTCGGCCTCGACGTCCGGCTTGGTCAGGATGTGGGGGTTGCCGCCCCGGAGGGGCGGCCTTGAACCCGTAGAGAAGGTTAGCGATGGCGATCATGCTGTGTCGTGGGCGCCGTTTTTGATCTCTGTGGTCCAGGTGTTCCATTGCTCGCGTGTGAGGTGGAGTGCTTGGTGGCCGGTGCGGATGATGACACCGTTGCCGAGGAGGGCGGGGCTTGTGCGGACTGGGGGCGATGGGGTGTCGCTGTTCCTGTGGGGTAGGTGTGCGAGTGGGTTGGGGTAGCTCCCGCTGATCCATGGTGGGGTTCGGTCCGGGTTGTCTCCCGTGGTCATGGCGCCTTCCGAGGAAAGGCCGCCCCGCCCACGTCGGGGGGTCGTGAGYGGGGCGGCGGTCGTGGTGGTCAGTGGGTTCGGGCGGTGGCGGTGAGGTAGAGGACGGGTGTGGTGTAGGTGATTGGCTTTCGTTCGACGGCGTCGTGCCAGGCCTGCCGGTAGCGGCGGGCGAACGGTTGGCCGAGTGCGGTGGTGACGGTGTCGAGTGGGGTGGGTGCGCCGGGGTGCGGTCTGCGGTTCAGGTGGGCGTCGACCGCGTCGGGGGTGTACATGGTCGTGGTGACGGTGTCGGTGGTGAGGGGGTGGACCTGGAATCCGGCGTCGGCGGCGTGGCCGATGAGGGTGTGGGCGTCGAACGCGGTCATGGTGCGGG
>NZ_MRUJ01000344.1:0-997 GCF_002099325.1 Frankia sp. KB5
GCCGGGTGCGGGGCGGATAGCGCGCAGTGCCGGTCCGGACTGGTCGACGGCGGTGACGGAGCCGTGGGGTCCGACGCGGGTGAGGGCGGCGAGGGTGAGCAGTCCGGTTCCGGCTCCCAGGTCGACGACGTGGTCTTCGGGGATGATGCGGGCCCCGTCGAGGACACGGTCACGGATCTGGTGGAGGCGGTCTTCGGCGGTGCGCCGTTCCGCGGGGCTGGTGCCGGCGAACCGTTCCGTGTGCAGCCAGGTCGCAGCCGTGTCCCCGCCGGTGCGGGTCAGAGTGCCACCGTCCGGGTGAGCTGGTAGTTCGGGCCGATGGCGGCGGACAGGGCCCGCTCCAGCGCGGACAGTCCCTCGTCCTTCTCCGCGTGGTAGATGTCGGAGATCAGCTCCAGCTGCTCGTCGGTGAGCAGATCCTGTCCGCGGGCGGCGTAGGTGAAGAACAGCTCCTCGTCGGCGCGGAACAGCTCGGCGCGCTCGTCGAGCAGGGCCTTACGCTCGGCGAGTCGCTCGGGGGTGAGCCGTCCGCGCTTCTGCTCGGCCTGCTCGCCGAGCTGGGCCATGCGGAGGCGGATGGTGAGCTGCTCGGCGTGGTAGTCGCGGGAGATGTCGAGCAGGCCGCGGATCTGGTCGGCGGTGAGTCCGGCGTCGTCGTGGTGGGCGAGAGCGCGGGTGAACAGGGCGCCTTCGGCGGCGATGCTCTCGGCCTTCACGTCGATGAGGTAGCCGGGGCGGGTGAAGCCCTGATGGTTGACGTCACACACGGTGTGTCCTCCGGTGAGCGGATGGGGCGCGGGTCCGGTTCGGGGTTCCGACCGCACGTCTGCCATGACACACTTCGCATCAGATCGGGAACAGACTGCAACCTGCTGTTGCAGGCGGGCGCGGACATGTGGAGGGGCGGGACTTGGTGGACGGCTCCGATAACCTGCCGGCGCGGGCGCTGCTGACCGCGCGGGTCTGTGAACTCGTCGAACGTGCGGGCGAGACGCAG
>NZ_MRUJ01000345.1:0-2535 GCF_002099325.1 Frankia sp. KB5
CGGGCGGCGTAGGTGAAGAACAGCTCCTCGTCGGCGCGGAACAGCTCGGCGCGCTCGTCGAGCAGGGCCTTACGCTCGGCGAGTCGCTCGGGGGTGAGCCGTCCGCGCTTCTGCTCGGCCTGCTCGCCGAGCTGGGCCATGCGGAGGCGGATGGTGAGCTGCTCGGCGTGGTAGTCGCGGGAGATGTCGAGCAGGCCGCGGATCTGGTCGGCGGTGAGTCCGGCGTCGTCGTGGTGGGCGAGAGCGCGGGTGAACAGGGCGCCTTCGGCGGCGATGCTCTCGGCCTTCACGTCGATGAGGTAGCCGGGGCGGGTGAAGCCCTGATGGTTGACGTCACACACGGTGTGTCCTCCGGTGAGCGGATGGGGCGCGGGTCCGGTTCGGGGTTCCGACCGCACGTCTGCCATGACACACTTCGCATCAGATCGGGAACAGACTGCAACCTGYTGTTGCAGGCGGGCGCGGACATGTGGAGGGGCGGGACTTGGTGGACGGCTCCGATAACCTGCCGGCGCGGGCGCTGCTGACCGCGCGGGTCTGTGAACTCGTCGAACGTGCGGGCGAGACGCAGRGCAGCCTGCACCGGCGGACGGGGTTTTCACGGACCTACATCGGCAACATCGTGCATGGCAAGACGGTGCTGTCACCGAGTGCCGCCCGGGTGCTGGACGACCTGTTCGGGACGGGTGTGGAGCTTCAGGAACTGCGGGCCACCGCGGAACGGGAGAAGCTGGCCCGGCGTTACGCGGTGGTGGAGCCTGCGGCGGACTCGTCGTCTGGGCAACGGGCGGAAACCCCAGCTGGGGCGAACGGCACCGGGGAGACGAAGGCGGGTGAGGACACGAACCGGCGGGACCTGCTTGCGCTCCTGGCCACGAGCGCGGGTGATCTTGTGGAGCGCATCCGGTCGGGCACGACGAGCCCGGACCGTCAGCTCCTGTTCCACTACCAGTGCGCGGTGCACGATTACGCGATCCGCTATGGAACAACCTCGCATGGCGATCTTCTGGTTGAGGTCGGGGACGACTGGCGGCGGATACAGACGCTGCTCGCGGACGGTTGGAAGTCCGACCAGTACAAGCGTGAGTTCACCGTCGTCGCCGGTCAGCTCACCTACATCCTGTCGCGGCTGGCGTTCAACCTCGGCGATTTCAAACGCGCGACGTCGTTCCTGACCCTGGTGGAAACCCACGCTTCGCAGACCGGTGATCCGGCCCTCGGGGCGGCGGTCGCGACCATGTGGTCCTCGCTGTTCTACTACATGAGCAACTATGACGAAGCTCTGCGGACAGCGCAGGAGGGCCACACGTACGGGTACGGCTACCACGAGGCGGAGTTGTACGCCTATGAGGCGCGGGCGTATAGCCGCCTGGGCCGGCGGGCGGACGCGGTGACCGCGCTGAACCTGATGGAGAAGACACTCGGCGGGCCGGCGGAAGCGGAAGCAGGCGGGAACCCTTTCACGGAGGAAAGCGCGCTGATGATCTCCGGTGGTGTCTGGGCCCGGCTGGGTGACTCCGAACGTGCCCTTCCGATCACCACAGCCGCGATCGAACGCTACGGCGCCATGCCGGAAGCACCGTTCGAGGAACACGGCAACGCTTGGATCGCGCACGCCACCGCCCTTGTCCCGGCCGATCCCGACGCGGCGGCGACTGCGGCGTGCACAGCGTTGGAAGTCCTGGGGGGCCGTCCGACCCGAACGGTGTTCCAGYGGGCGGCGGAGATTGCGCGGGACCTCGCGCCACACAGCGGGCTCGCCTCCCTCGGGGAGCTGCGTGATCGGGTGCGGGCGGAGCGGCGGCTGTCGCTGCCGGGGGCCGCGCTGTGATCCGCGAGGACACGCCGGTCACGATCAGCATTCCGACCCTGGTCACGGATCGGCTGATCCTGCGGTGCTGGCAACCCGCGGACCTGGCTCCGTACGCGGCGATGAACGCGGACGAGGAAACCATGCGGTACATGGACGGCACGATCGGACGGGAGTCCTCCGACCGGCTCGTCACCCACCTGGTCGGGCACTGGCACCTGTACGGCTTCGGCATGTGGGCGGTGGAACTACGCGAGTCCGGAGAGTTCATCGGCCGCGCCGGTCTCTACGGCCCCACCGGCTGGCCCGGAGTGGAAGCCGCCTGGTCGATCCGCCGGGATCTGTGGGGGCAGGGTCTCGCGGTGGAGGCTGGGCAGGCTGCTGTGCACTTCGCGCGCCAGCATCTCCATGTCGATCACCTGGTCTCGATTATCGAGCCGGATCATCGGGCGTCCCGACGGGTCGCCGAAAAGTTGCGCTTCGGCTTCGTCGAACTCGCGGACGTCGGCCCGTGGAAAGAGCAGGCCATCTACCGTCTGGATCTTCAAGTGCAGGTCTGACAGTCCGGCGGATTATCTAAAACGGTGGCACCCGCGCCTGGGTGCAGGTACAGTAGATATTGGTATTCGAGGGGCTGAGGTCCCTGCGCCATGTACGGCAGTACGCCACACTGCGAGTCGCCACATAGAGCCGCCTGGGAGCGGCATGGATGGGCTCGGGCTGCT
>NZ_MRUJ01000035.1:0-9139 GCF_002099325.1 Frankia sp. KB5
CGGACGGCGTCGGTTGTTCGGACGGCGTCGGTTGTTCGGACGGCGTCGGTTGTTCGGACGGCGTCGACGGACGATGCGCCTCGGGCAAGGCCTGCGGACGCGGGACAACCGGCCGCGGCCCCGGGTCCGCACGCCGTTCCTGACCCTCCAGGTCATGGTCGTCACCCGCGCCCCGGTTCCGCCCGGGATACGCGTGCAGCCGGCGGTCAAAGGCCGGGTCGGGGTAGGGATAGGCATCGGTCACCGGCTCGCCGCCCGGCCCCGCGCCGGAGACCGGTAGGGGCCACGCCTCGTCCCTCGTGCCGGAGGGCATCGGATCCGGTTCGAGATCGGGCCTGAGCTGTCGGCGCACCTGCATGGTCGGCGGGTCGGTGGAACGCGACGCCCGTGGACGACCACGATCATGATCGAGCACATGATCATCCCCGTCGGTACGGGCGGCCATCCGACGCCCGGCCGCGGCCTCCAGGGGATCCCTTCCAGGTTCTCGATGATCCCGGACGGGAACGGGCGCCGGTACTCCTCGCGGCCGAGGACCCTCCTCAACGCCGGGAACGGGTGGCACCCTGGCACCGGAACCGGCGGAGGTCCTCGAGACGTCGCGCTCGAACCACGCGGGTCGGGATGGCGTCGGTGTCGGTGTCGGTGTCGGTGTCGGCGTCGGTGTCGGCGTCGGCGTCGGTGTCGGTGTCGGTGTCGGCGTCGGCGTCGGCGTCGGCGTCGGCGTCGGCGAACCGGACGCCCCGGATCGCGGTACCGGCCGGTCGGGACGAGATCCGCGGCCGCCCTCGTCCCCGCGACGTGGGAGTGGACCGTCGGGCGACGACGGGCTGATCCGTTCCCGGATCGGGGACTGTCCGGCGGGATGGGACGGGCTGGCGGACAGCTCGGACGGCGCCGGCGGGCGAGCCCGGGTCGGCGCCGGTGCCGGCAGCGGCGCGGGGACCGGCGGTGGGGAGGCACTCGTACGGCCGGGCGTCGAACGCGCGCTTCCGGCCGAACTGACCGGATTCCCCGCGCGACTCGGGGGAGGCGGTGCCGCGGGACTACCCGAACGGCTCGCGGCCGGTGGCGCCGCCGCCGGGGTGGGCGGGGGTGAGACGGGCGGCCCGGGCCACGAAGCCGGGGGCCGTCGGACGGCGCCGCGCCCCTGGCCGGAAGCAGGCTGGCCGGGTGTGTCGGTCTTCGGTGGCGTCGACCGCTTCGATGATTCCGGGGTGTCCGCCGCGGCTGGCCGGGCGGGAGCCGGCGGCACCGACCGCTGCCCGCCGCCCACGGACCGCGCCGGTGAAGCTCCTCCCAAGGGTGGAACCGACGTCGGCGGGATACGGCCGGTACCCTGCCGCGGGGCGGCAACCGCGCTCCCCGCGCTCCCGGGGTTTCCCGGCTTTCCGAAGTTTCCCGGCTTTCCGGGATTCTCTGTCTTTGTCGTGCCCTGYGGGCTTCCGGCCCGCTCCGCACCGCTCCGGCCGGCCGGATCCGCATCGGCCGAACTCGCGCTCGCTGCTCGTCCGCTCTGGGAGGAGGTCGGATTCGGCGCACGGGCGGACGTGGCGGCCGCGTTCCTCCCGGCCCCCGGGCGCGGTGCGGTCTTCTCCGTGGTCCCACCGCTCTGCCCGGTCCGGGGTACTCCGGTTTCGGGATTGGCCGCGGCGTCGCCGTTCGTCGACCGGGCGTCGGACGCCTGACCGTCCGTCCCACTTCCCTGCTCGGCCATCCCACCACTTCCTGACATACACCGTGTGCAACAGGCCGCCGGCCGACCCGGTACGGACCGGTACGGACCGGTACGGACCGGAGGCGGCCGGGCCCCGGGCCGTACCACGCCCCCAGCTTGTCCGCCTAGGCCCAGCTGGGCCTCATCATGACAGTCATCGGTCCACGCCTGACATGTGCCAGAACGGCAACGGCACAACGGGGGGCCGCGCCGGCGGGCCGCCGGTGACCGGCGGACTCGGCGTCGGCGCGGCTCGGGGTGCTCGAGGTATGCCAGTTCTCGGTCAGGGATCAAAGATCAGGGATGCGACGCTGACACCAGACGGTGGGGTCGGTTCAGACGGTGGGGTCAGATGGCCTCCCCGATGCGATGGACCCGCATCATGTTGGTCATGCCGGCCACGCCCGGCGGCGTCCCGGCGACGACGACCACCAGTTCACCCGGCTTGCATCGGCCAATATGGAAGAGGGCGCTGTCGACCTGGCGGACCATCTCGTCCGTGCTGTCCGCGAACGGCACGAGGAAGGTTTCCACGCCCCAGAAGAGCGCCATCTGGTTGCGGACAGCCGGAATCGGCGTGAAGGCCAGCACCGGGACCTCGGTACGGTACCGGGCGAGTCGCCGGGCCGTGTCACCACTGAGGGTGTGGGCCACGAGGTAACGGGCGCCGACCGCGGCTCCTACCGACGCGGCGGCCTGGGCGAGTGCCCCACCGAGCGTGCGCGGTTCGGTCCGCAGGGGCGGTATCCGGCCGAGGTCGGCCTCGGCGGTCTCGATGATGCGCGCCATGGTGGCCGTGGCCTCGATGGGGTAGGCACCGACGCTCGTCTCCGCCGACAGCATGATCGCGTCAGCGCCGTCCAGGACGGCGTTGGCGCAGTCACTGGCCTCGGCACGGGTCGGCCGCGGCGCGCTGACCATGGACTCGAGCACCTGGGTCGCGACGATCACCGGCTTGGCCCGCTCCCGGGCCTGGCTGACGGCGCGCTTCTGCACGAGCGGCACGTCCTCGAGCGGCAGCTCGACCCCGAGATCGCCACGGGCGATCATCAGACCGTCGAACGCCTCGATGATCTCGTCGAGTTCGGCGACCGCCTGCGGCTTCTCGATCTTGGCGTGGACCGGAACCCGGATCCCCACCTCATCCATGATCGCATGCACCGCCGCGGCGTCCACGGCGCTCCGGACGAAGGACAGTGCGACCATGTCCACCCCGAGGTTGAGAGCGAACCGCAGGTCAGCGGCGTCCTTCTCGGTGAGCGCCGGGACGGTGAGCGCGGCGTTGGGAATGTTCATCCCCTTGTGGTCGCTCACCGGCCCGCCGACAACGACCGTGGTGTGGACGTCGGTGTCAGTCACCCCGTCGATCTGCAGGACCAGGCGGCCGTCGTCGACCAGGACGCGATCCCCGGCCGCGACGTCGCCCGGCAGGCCCGGGTAGGTCGTGCCGACCTGATGCTGATCGCCGGGAACATCGCGGATCGTGACGGTGAACCGCTGACCGGGCAGCAGGGTGACCCCGCCGTCGGCGAAGTTCCCCAGCCGGATTTTCGGTCCCTGGAGGTCGGCGAGCGTGCCGACGCTGCGGCCGGCCGCCTCCGCGGCCTCGCGCACCCGCGCGTAAGTGACGGCATGCTGTTCGTGTGTTCCGTGGGAGAAGTTTAGTCGGGCAATGTCCATTCCCGCGTCGACGAGGGCCCGGACCTTCTCTGGCGAGCTGGTCGCGGGGCCGAGGGTACAAACAATCTTGGCTCTACGGGGCACACCCAGAGCCTAAGTACTGATCGTCGGTCATTGCACACGGGGGCCACCGGGAGGCGCGCGCGGCGGCCCGAGAAGTAGTCAGATCAGGCGTATCCGTTATATGCTGCACGTGGTCGCACGGCGGCGTACCGTTCATATCGTCCGCGCCACACCCCTGTCGGTTGACGCGCGTGATACGGGAAAGACGGCAAGGGCGCCGGACGTTCCTGGGATCCGCTTCCTCGGATGCGGAAGTCGGTAGGGCACGATCGAGTCCCCCCGGAGCCGATATGAAACAAAATCCCGCCATCCACCGCCAGCCGTCCGGCGACATCGACATCGCCGTCGCCGACGTCATGGCTCCCGCCGAGACCAGCGTCGTCGCCTCGGAGGTGCACGCCGGCAGCGCGGCCGGCGAGA
This sequence comes from Frankia sp. KB5, assembly GCF_002099325.1. Taxonomy (NCBI): domain Bacteria; kingdom Bacillati; phylum Actinomycetota; class Actinomycetes; order Frankiales; family Frankiaceae; genus Frankia; species Frankia sp. KB5. Next base: position 3,881 of record NZ_MRUJ01000035.1, read on the forward strand.
GCTCCCCCACGGCCGCAGCGCTTCGTTCGGCCGAGCCCGGATCTTAGTGTCGCCACGACGGGCGGCCGTGGGCGGCGACCGGCCGCGGACCACGGCCGGTCGCCGCCCACCTGTCGGGTCGGCGCGACGCCGGCCGCCCGAACGTGGCGCGCCCGGATGTGGCCCAGGAGTCAGACCCCGACCGGTGGGGCACTGGCCCCTTCGGCCCACCCCGCATCAGCACCGACGGGCGTGACCGGGGCGAACTGGGTCCGGTACAACTCGGCATAGAGCCCGCCGCGGGCCAGCAGCTCCTCATGGGTCCCGCTCTSCACGATCCGCCCGTCGTCGACCACCAGAATGCGGTCGGCGTCGCGCACCGTGGACAGCCGGTGCGCGATGACCAGGGATGTCCGTCCCACCAGCGCGGCGGTCAGCGCCTGCTGCACGCCGGCCTCGGACTCGCTGTCGAGGTGCGCGGTGGCCTCGTCCAGCACGACGATGCCCGGTTCGCGCAGCAGCAGCCGGGCGATGGCCAGCCGCTGCTTCTCCCCGCCGGACAGGCGGTAGCCCCGGTCACCGACGACCGTGTCCAGGCCGTCCGGCAGGGAGCGCACGAGCGGCCCGATCCGCGCCGCGTCCAGAGCGGTCCACATCTGCTCGTCCGAGGCGTCCGCCCGGGCGAAGGCCAGGTTCGCGCGGATGGTGTCGTGGAACAGATGCGCGTCCTGGGTGACCACACCGACGGCGGACCGCAGGGACCGAAGGGTGAGATCGCGGACGTCGTGCCCGCCGATGCGTACCGACCCCGACCGCACGTCGTACATGCGCGGAACGAGCTGGCTGATCGTCGTCTTGCCCGCTCCGGACGGGCCGACCAACGCGATCACCTGCCCCGGCTCGACCCGGAAGGTGACATCGTGCAGCACCGGCGTGGGCACCCGCGGGTCGAGTACGGCGACCGACTCCAGCGACGCCAGGGAGACCTCGTCRGCGGCCGGATAACGGAAACCGACATGATCGAACTCGATGGTCGCCGCGCCTGCCGGCAGATCGACAGCGCCCGGCCGGTCGGCGATCGCCGGCTCCAAATCGAGCACCTCGAAGACCCGCTCGAAGGACACCAGCGCCGTCATGACGTCGACGTGCACGTTGGAGAGCTGAGTGAGCGGCCCGTAGAGCCGCCCGAGGTAGGCCGTGAGCGCGACCAGGGTACCGACCTCCAAGCTGCCCTGGGYAGCGAACCGACCGCCTATCCCGTAGACGATCGCGGTCGCGAGCGAGGCGACCAGGGTGAGCGAGACGAAGAATATGCGGCCGTACATGGCCTGGGTCACCCCGATGTCACGCACCCGCCCGGCCCGAACACGGAAGTTCTCGTCCTCCCGTTCCGCCGAACCATACAGTTGCGCGAGCATCGCTCCGGACACGTTGAATCGTTCCGTCATCGTCGTGTTCATCTCGGCGTTCAACCCGTAGCTCTCCCGGGTCAGCCTGGCCAGGCGGGGCGCCAACAAGCGGGCCGGAATAATAAATACCGGCAGCAACACGAGCGACACGAGCGTGATCCGCCAGGACAGCACCAGCATCGCGGCGAGCACGAATCCGGCGGACAGGATATTCGACAGCACCGACGACAGCGTGTTGGTGAACGCCGACTGCGCGCCGAGCACGTCGTTGTTCAACCGGCTGATGAGCGCCCCGGTCTGGGTCCGGGTGAAGAAGGCGAGCGGCTGGCACTGCACGTGCCGGAACACCTGGCTGCGCATCTCGTAGATCAGACCCTCGCCGATCCGGGCCGAGAACCAGCGCTGCGCGAGCGACAGACCGGCGTCCAGGAACGCCAGGCCCGCGACGACCGCGGCGAGCGCCTGCACGAACCCCACCCGGTGGCGCACGATGCCGTCGTCGATGATCGTCTTGAAGATCATCGGAACAACCGCACCGACAGCCGAGCTGAGCACGATGAGCGCGAGAAAGTAGGCGAGCTGCCGCCGATGGGGGCGGGCGAAGGCGACGATCCTGCGCAGGGTGCCAGGCCGCAGCGAGGTCCGGGTGACCGAACGGTCCTGTTGGAAGGTACGCATCGTGGACCAACCGTCCGTTCCCGGTCGCATCAGCCCTCCCTGGCGGCGGTGTTTAGTGTGTAACGAGGTAAGCAGGAATTGCGGACGGGCATTCCCGCAGCGGATGCGGCTCGTCGGGTGTGCTGGCTGCCGCTCACCCCGCCGCGGGGTCGTCACCGGCAGCGGAGCGGGCGATGACGACGCGTTCCCAGGCCTCGTCCTCGGCCCGCTCGTTGAGACGGCCGGAGCGGGTGGCGGGACGGGAACGCCGCGCGCCGCGCATCAGCGCCTTCACCTCGGCCGCGATGTCGCGGGGAACCGCGAGGAGCGCCGCGACCAGCACGCCGACCTGCTCGTCCAGCAGCTCACGCGGCAGGACCCGCTGGGCCAGCCCGATCCTGGCCGCTTCGTCGGCGGCGAGCTCACGGCCGGTCAGGCAGAGGTCCAGGGCATTCGCGTATCCGAGGAGCTCGACCAGCCGACCCATGGCACCGGCCGCGGGCAGGAAGCCGTCACGCGCCCAGGTCAGCCGGAAGCGCGCATCCGCGGCGAGGACCCGCAGGTCACAGGCGACCGTCACCGCGAGACCGAGGTCGCCGACCGTCGTGTCCACGACGGCCACACTGATCAGGTCGGACCGGTCGGAGACCCGCCCCATCGCGTCGCGCCACGCGCGATAGCCCGCGGCCGGGGACAGCCGCCCCTCGGCGGACGCAGGTCCTCCCTCGCCCACCCGGGGTGCGGGGTCGGTGAGGTCAGCGGCAGGCGGGGGGCAATGACCTATCCGGACAACCAGGACCCGGACCTCACCGGTCAACCGACGCAGTTCGCCGACCAGCGCCGACGCGAGAGCCGGGAACGAACCGGCCCCGCCGGTATCACCGAGGTCCGTCATCCCGATCGTGACGAGAGGCCCGGCGACCCGCACGCGCAGCCCGGCCGCCGCCGCCGCTACAGCGGCGGCGGGGACCGCCATGATTCAGGCGCTTTTCTTCTTGGTGCCCCGGGTCGCACCACCCCGGCCGCGCAGGGTCGTACCGGACTCCGAGAGGATCCGGTGGACGAACCCGTACGAACGACCAGAGGACTCGGCGAGCAGGCGGATGCTCTGCCCACCTTCGTACTTCTTCCGAAGTTCGGCGGCAAGCTTGTCCCGCTCGGCGCCGGTGATCCGGGTTCCTTTCCTGAGCTCGGCCAACGTGGCCCCCTCCGTGTTCGATGATCTGCGAACCGATCTTCACTCAGCTTGAGTAAACGCGCCACTCGAAGCAGATGTGATCCATCACACGCGACGCCGGTGCATGACCGTGCCCTCGCGTTCCTTCCTCCATGCCGGCGGTCACCAGCGATGGCACGGGTCGCACCCACCCGCTGGCACAGCAGGCGCGCATGGCCGACAGTGCTACCGAGACCAGTGTCCCCAATCCCCGGTACGCGGCCCGACAACAGCATCGGCGCGTCGCCACGAACATCGTCATCTTCGCGATCAAGATCTTCTCTCGATGCAACGCTKCAGGTACGACCATCAGTCGATCACTGTACAGAGCGAGCCGACGGACCGCGAACGCGGCCGATCGATTCGACTGATTCCTCACATCCGACACCGGTTGTCCACCTCGTCGGGGCCGGGCCCGCTCCCGTGCCAAGGCCCGATCCGGCGAGACCGCGGACGGCTCGTCGCACCCCCGCCGGCACCTCCGGCATCCGGCTCGGGAGCAACTGCGGCGCTGGGAGCGAACCGGACTCGTTACCGTGCAGTGGTGGTCGGTGACGTAATGATCTCCGGGTCGGCACCGAAGGTGCCCAGCTACGCGGCCTGCCTCGGTACGGACCGGTGAGCGCGACGGACGGCGCCTCCGACCCGACCGCTGTCGCCGCCTCCAGCCGGTCGCCCGGACCGCGTGGCGGCCTGTCCCGGCCCTGGGCTGGGTCCGCCGGGCATACCGAGGCCAGCGAGGCGGCGCTGTGGCTCATCCTGGTGGCCTGCGGTCTCGTCGGCATGTTCCTCGTCTCCACCGGCGACCTTGATCTGGGCATCGGTGACCCGCCGCTGCGCGGCGGATGGGCTCCCCGTCTCGATTCCCTCGTCCTGGTCCCGCTCGCGATCGCCGTGGTCGTGATTGCCCTCACCGCCTGGTGGGCCTCGACCATCCCCCCGGCGGCCACCCCGAACACCCCGAACACCCCGGCCATCCCGAACACCCCGAACACCCCGAACACCCCGGCCATGGCGACCGGCCCGACGAACAGGCTGCCCTGGACCGTCCTGCTCGTCCTGGGCTACGTCGGATCGCTGGCGTGGAGCGGCACGCTCGCGCTGGTCGCACCCGGGGAGATCACGGCGGATCTTCGCATCCCGGCGGATCTCCTGGCGGCGGCAAAAGCCGTCGGTGACGATCCGCTCGGCTTCCTCGCCTCCTACACCGCGACCACCACGCACGCCGCCGCGGGGACTACGGCCGTCCTGCCGACCCATCCTCCGGGCCCCGTCCTGACCGTCTGGGTGCTCACCAGGGTGGGGATGCACGGCGCGGTCGCGATCGGGATGCTGTTCACCGCCCTGGGCACGCTGGTCGTCCCCGCCGTCTCGATCGCGGTGCGCTCGTTGTGCCATGAGACGGCCGCCCGGCGCCTGGTCCCCGTCCTCGTCCTGGCCCCGTGGAACGGATGGATGGCGGCGTCCCCGGACGCCGTCACGGCTACCCTGGCCACCCTGGCCGTCGCGGTGGGGGTGGTCGGATGCGAACCGGGTCGGCGCTCGATGTGGTGGGCGCTGGCAAGCGGGCTGCTGCTCGGCCTCGCGGGGCTGTTCGGCTACGCCTCGGTCTGGCTTGGCGTGGCGGTCGCGGCGGCCTACTTCGTCCGCCGTCGCCCGATCCTCAACGTCATGACCGGCCTGGGCGCGCTCCTGCCGCTGTGGCTCTTCTACGCGTGGGGTTTCTCCTGGCCCGACGGGCTGGCCCTGGCGAGCGCGCCACGGCCGGGGCTCGCCGGCACGCTGGCCTGGATCGCCGTGGATCTGACCGTGGTCGTCCTCGTCGGCGGGCCGGTTCTCGTCCGGGCGGCGCGCCGCCTGCGGCTGACCCCGGGCTGGCCGCTGCTGGTGGGGGCCGGCGCGACGATGCTGTTCGCGACGGTCCTCGGACTGGCCGAGGGCGACGTCGAAGAGTCCTGGCTGCCGGTTTTCCCCTGGTTGCTGGTGGCCGCGGTGGCG
>NZ_MRUJ01000346.1:0-4260 GCF_002099325.1 Frankia sp. KB5
GCGGAACCGGTCGAGCCAGGCCTTCTCCCAGTACTCCAGCTGGACCGGGTTCGACAGCCTCGCCCGCGGGAAGTAGCGGCGAAGGTGGGCGACGCGGTAGAGGTTGACGAGGCCGGCGCGGCGGCGGCCGACGGAGACGTAGACCGCGTAGAAGTCGGAGGACAATACCCGCTCGCCGCCGCCGGGGGCGGTGAGCGTGCCGTCCGCCTGCTCGGTGAGGCCGAGGTGGCCGGTGAGCACCGAACTGGCCCGGGTCTGGTCGATCACGAAGCACACCGTGTCCTCGCCGAGGGAGACCCACAGCCACCAGCGCTGCGGCTTCCCGCCGCCGTTCGGGGTGAACACCTTCCAGCTCGTCTCGTCGGCGTGCAGGTGCCACGATGCCTGGGACCGTTGGCGGATYGCCTCGACCAGCGGGGCGAGCAGCACGCCGGCCTGGGCGCACGCACCCACCAGGGTCGGGGCCGCCAGCACCGCGCCGTGCCGGGCCAGGCCCGCCACCAGCGAGTTCAGGGACCGGCCCGCGCCGTAGCGCTCGACGAGCAGCAGCGCGAGCGACCGGTTCGTCCACAGCCCCTTGCCGAGTGCCCGCGGTTCGCCCGGCGCCATGACCGTCGCCGGGCCGTAGCAGGCGCAGGCCCGCCGGTAGCGGCGTCGTCGGGTCGTCCGCCGTACGACCCGCACGACCCACTCGAGCCGCCAGGAGACGTCCTCGCCGTTGGCGGTGAACGGCGCCCCGCAGCACGGGCACGCGTAGCCGCGCTCGGGGAAGTCCCACGTGCCGCCGTCGTCGTCGGGCAGGCCGGAGTAGTTCCGCCGGCCGGCCCGCGCGCCCGGTCCCCGCCGGGGCCGCCCGCCCGCCGACCCGCCGACCCGCGGCCCTGGCCAGCGCCGCCGTCACCGGCGGCATCGCCTTCCTGACCAGGGCCGCCGTCACCAGCCGCGCCGCCGCCGTGGGAGGCGCGGTCGCACGGCCCGTCCGGCGGCGCGCCGGGCGCGGCCCGCTCGGAGGACTCGCCGAACAGAAGATGCTGGAGCAGCGCCACCTGGGCCCGCGACTCGGCGAGCTCCGCCAAGGCCACGGCCAGCGCGCGGCGCTGCTGGGCGACCTCGACCAGCAGCGCCGACAGCCACAGCCACGCGGCCACCGCGACGTCCGGCACGGGCACCCGCCCGCCGGCCGCGTCCGGACCCCGCACAGCCTCGAGGGCCGTGCCCGTTACCCTGGAAACCAGCGCCTCCGTGCGCGACGCGGCCCTTCCCCGAGTTCCCGGCCAAAGGTTTTCGGGGGGAGGGCCGCGGCCTTTTTCCGACGCTGTCCACCCTGTCGACCCGGGCCAACCAGCCACCCACCACAAGATCCCCGGTCGCACACGGCCGTGCGCGGCGACGCCAACCAGCGACCCAGCACACCAGCCCGGCACACTCTGCCATCAGCAGCCGGGACCCCGGCCACCACGCGGACCCCAACCCGCCGTCACGCACAGCGACCCCCGCTGTCAGGCGCCGGCCACCGTCAAACCAGCAACCCCCACGATTTGCGAATACTTACAGCCTGTCGACGCTGCGAGCTCGATAGCCCCAAACCTCACCGGGTTCCATAACGAGATCATCCCGGACCGCCTTGAGAACGCGGCACCGGCACACTCCCAGGTCAGCTCTGACCACGAGGCCTGCCTCTCGGCGGCCGGCACCTGGCTTGGCCCGATGTCGGTAGGGCCTCCGCTCCCCGCCTTTGAAGTGCCAGATCCGCAGCTTCGAAGCAAATTTCCGACGTTCCAGCCAATCGACCCATATCGTCCTATATTTTGATGAATCACAGAAGCGCAGATCACCGGCTTCCCGATTTGTTATCGTTCTCGCCTCTATGACCCTGGGGGGGCGCGATGTCCGCGGCAACGGATCATTGGCTGCTGAAGGCAGTATCGGATTTTGGTCGGGCGTGTGGCACCAAACTCTCCGGAGGTGGCAGCCCGGAAGCCTCGATACGAAGCCCGCTGGAAGGGCTCCTGGCGGCAGTTGGCAGACATCACAAGCTGTCCGAACTTACCTGGCATGACGAAGTGAGGCTTCCCGAACTCGGAGTGCGGCCCGACTACGCAGTCCGGCTGAGTGGCCTGGTCACCGGATACATAGAAATCAAGAAGCCCGGCCTGTCCGTAGACCCTCAGAATTTTACCGGGCACAACAAGGAGCAATGGGAACGGCTGCGAGACCTTCCAAATCTACTTTACACCAACGGCACCGAATGGCGGCTTTTTCGGGACGGGATCCAGATAGGAGAGACCATTCACTTCACCGGAACTCTCCGGACAAGCAGGGAGCGGCTTCGGCCACCGGATCCGGCCGCCTTCGACGCACTGATCACGACGTTCCTCGTCTGGAGCCCGCCACCAATCCAGAACGTTGGCAGGCTCGTGCAGAACATCGCACCGTTGTGCCGCCTCCTCCGCGCTGCCGTCCTGGAGCAGCTCACCGCCGAAGCGAAGTCGGACGCACCGGAGAACGACGGCCACGCACGTCCCTTCACCGGCCTCCAGAACGACTGGCGGACGCTACTCTTCCCCGAGGCAGACAGCCGGACCTTCGCCGACGGATACGCCCAGACGGTAACCTTCGCGCTGCTGCTCGCACAAACGGAGGGAATTCCTCTCCTGCAGGTCGGATTTCATGATATCGGCCGGAAGCTGAACGCCGGCCACGCACTTATCGGCAGCGCGCTGCGACTGCTCACCGACAATATAAACGAGCGTTTTTCGGTGACGCTCGATCTACTGACCCGCACCATCTCCAGTGTCGATTGGCCTGCCATCCGGAACGGCAACCGGGATGCCTACCTACATCTCTACGAAAACTTCCTGACCAGGTATGACGCACAGCTACGACAGCAGAGCGGTTCGTACTACACGCCGCGAGAGGTCGTGGAGCACATGGTCCGGTTGGCAGAGGATGTGCTGCGCACCCGGCTCGGCAAGGACCATGGTTACGCCGATCCGGACGTTCGCATCGTCGACCCRGCGATGGGAACCGGCACTTTCCTTCACGCGATCATCGAGAGAGTCGCAGAAACTGCCTCCGAAGGAGGGGGCGAAGGCATGGAAATCGACGCGGTCGCGCAGCTCGCGGAACGACTGTATGGCTTCGAGCTGCAGATAGGTCCCTACGCGGTCGCCGAACTCCGAACCTCAGACCTGTTAAGAGCGGAGGAGATCCCAGCGCCGCGAGAGGGACTCAATCTCTTCCTAACAGACACGCTTGATTCGCCGTTCAGTGATACGCAGAAAGCACTCTTCGGCTATCGGGAACTGGCGGCTTCCCGACAGCGAGCCGATCAGGTAAAGGGCAATGTTCCCGTGACTGTTGTCATCGGCAACCCCCCCTATGACGACAAGGCGAAGAAACGCGGAAAATGGGCAGAGAAAAAAATTCCAGGAGAGAATAGGACTCCGCTCGACGCTTTCCGTCACCCCGGCAACGGCCGGTACGAACACGTACTGAAGAACATGTACATCTACTTTTGGCGCTGGGCGACTTGGAAGGTCTTCGATGCCCACGAGGCCGACCAACATGGATTGGTCTGTTTCATCACGCCATCGGGCTTTTCCACTGGCCCTGGCGGCCGTGGCCTGCGCGACTATCTCCGTCGCACCTGTCACGAAGGATGGGTTATCAACCTCTCTCCCGAGGGACAGCGCGCGGATGTTGCCACCCGCGTCTTTCCAGCAGTCGCGCAGCCATTGGGTATCTATATCTTCGTACGCCGCGCGGGGAGCTCTCCGGACGGCTCGACCCGGATCCACTACCGCTCGATCTCGGGCCGACGCGAGGAGAAGTTCAGACAGCTGGCCCATGTGGAGATTGACGACGGCGGCTGGAGGGATACGCATCGCGAGCGATCTCGTCCGTTCACGCCGACTACGCAATCGGCGTGGGAGGACTTTCCAGAGATTTCCGATATATATCCGTGGGGAAGTCCTGGAGTAAAGGCAAACCGCTCCTGGGTGGCTGCTCCCAGCGCGGAGATCCTGCGTCGCAGGTGGGCGCGTTTGGTCCGCGAGGACGACCCGGACGCGAAAGAGGAGCTTTTCAAGGAGACTCGGGACCGCACGCTGCTACGTGCGGTGTCGCCGCTCCCCGGATACTCTGGACCTCGAGTGCCTATCGGGCGGGAGAGTAGCCTGACCCCACCTGTGATCCGGGTCGGGTTCCGCAGCTTCGATCGACAGTGGCTGATTGCCGACCCCCGTGTGCTGGATTTCG
>NZ_MRUJ01000347.1:0-4222 GCF_002099325.1 Frankia sp. KB5
CAGAGACCTGGCAGAGACCTGGCAGAGGTGTCGGCATACAGCGCACGGATCTGGGCGTCGCTCGGATGGTGGCCCGTGCCCGGGAAACCGACCGTCCAACCGGCGACAAGCACCGCGTGGTCCAGTACGTCGTCATCCGTGATCATCTGGTTGACCAGCCCGAGCTCGGCCGCCTCGGTGGCGCTGACGGCGTGGCCGGACAGCAGGAAGTCCGAGACCCGGGCGGTGCCCATGATCTGGGGAAGATGCCAGGACAGACCGTATTCGACGGCCAGGCTGAGGCGGGAGAAGCCGGAGCCGACGAAGGCGGAGGCCGCGATGAACCGGACCTCCGGGTCGGCGTCCGCGGCACACAGGGCCTGCGCCTAGGCGGTGGCCATCGGCAGGGTGAACGCGCTCATGACCTCGGGCCGGTTCAGGGTGGCGACGGCGACCCCGTCATCGGACCCGGGTCAGAACGGGATCGGCAACGGCGGTCTGGATCGACTCCGTGCTGCTGCGCACCTTTCGCTCGGTTCCCGCGAGGTCGGCGGCGTGCCTGGCGTTCCCGGGTGCGCCCCGGYGTGCCGTCGCGCCCGCCGCGTGGACTCCGCGGATCTCATGCCGATGTCGCGTCTCCATAGCGGATCGCGAGTGATCGGGTGCGTGGACTGTTGGGCAAGAATCCTGGGCTCCCGGCCCTTCGAGTGGTCCCGGTGTCGTGTAGCATGACCTCCAGATCCGGACAGGGCTCGTGGCTGGCACCTGGAGGGCGACAACTGAAGATCGATCTAGAGCATGGTCCCGTGGTGAAGCCTGGAGTTCACGCCGCCCTGTCAAGGCGGAGGTCGCGGGTTCGAATCCCGTCGGGACCGCGTTCGTATGGCTAACAGTGCGCTGTGGCTCATGCGAGAGTCGCACTACCCGGGGCAGGTAGCTCAGTCGGTACGAGCGTCCGCCTGAAAAGCGGAAGGTCGGCGGTTCGACCCCGCCCCTGCCCACCACCTCTGATCAGGGGATTCGCTTCGCAAATCGGCTCCTAGCGGTCTCATGAAGATCGTTATGTAGCAACGGGTGTAGCAACGCCCCCGTACGTCGGCGTACGTGGACGGCCGTTGGCGCACACATCAGGCCAGCTGCTCGACCAGCTTCTGCAGCGCCGCACGCTTGTCCTCCAGAGAGGCATGAGCGTAGATCTCCATCGTAACGTCGACCTTGGCGTGTCCTGCGATCTCGCGAACGATGTGCGGGGGCACCTTGGCGTTCAGCAGCAGCGTCACGCAGGTGTGGCGGATGTCGTGGAAACGAAGATCCTCCAGCCCCAGGGCCGTGCGTAGCGGCTGCCAGCTGCGGCGCAGGTTGTCTGGCTCGAACGGGGTCCCGACCAGGCTGGTGAACACGAGGCCGGTGTCCTGCCAGTCCTCGCCGGCCGCCTCACGCTCCTTCCGCTGCCGGGCCCGGTGCTCCTCCAGAACGTTCGCGATCAGCCCCAGCAGGGGCAGCGTCCGCTCCGAGGTCTTGGTCTTCGGCGTGACGAGGGTCAGCCGGCCGCCGACCCGCTGCAGGGAATGTCGAACGGTGAGAGTGCCCTCGACGAAGTCGATGTCCTCCCAGCGCAGGCCGAGGATCTCTCCGCGGCGTAGTCCCATGTACAGCGCGAGGACGTAGAGGGCATGCAGGCGCTCGCCGGCGGCCAGCTTGAGCAGGTGGCTGGCCTGGTCGGCGTTGAGCCCGCGATGCACCTTGTAGACCGGCCCCGCCACGGTGGCGAGCTTCGCGACGTTGCGGCCCACGAGCTCCTCCCGCATCGCCGCGGACAGGGCGTTGCGCARCACGCTGTGTACCTGCTGGATGAGCCGGGCCGACGGCGCCTGCTGGCAGCAGCGGTCGACCGCGCAGCAACGGCGCTGCTCCTCGGGGCGGCGCTTGTCGGTGCCGTGCAGGCAGCACAGGCAGGTGTTGGTGACCCGCTTGAGGAGGTTCCGCACGTCGATCCCGGTCAGCTTGTTCAGCCGCTTCTTGCCGATCTGCGGGATGAGATACGTGCGGACGATGACCTCGTATCCCTGGACGGTGYGCGGCTTGCACGCCGGTGCCACGATGTCGCTTAGCCAGTAGGTGAGGAAACGCTGCATCGTCCACCCGGTGGCCTCGGCGGGGATTCCCTGGTCCGAACTGGCCTGCATCTTCGTGAGCTTCTCGCGAACGATGTCAGCGGTCTTCCCGTATACCGGCCTGCGGCGCTGGGTTCCGTCCGGCATGAGGACGTACGCCGCACCCACCCACATCCCGTCGCTCTCGCGCTGGTAGATAGATCCCTGCCCGTTCGCCCGCTTAGCACGCCTGCGGTTCGGGTCCTTGGTCATGGGTCCTCCGATTCCTCGATGAGGGTCGTGATCAACTTGGGTATTGCGGTCGCGGGAATCAGCCGCCGGCGGYCGATCTTGATGGTTTCGAGCTTTCCGGACCGGATCAGTTCGTAAAGACTTGTCCGGCCTATGCCGAGCACCGCAGCCGCTTCGGTGGTCGTCAGGAGCACCTTCGCGGTGCTGGAACTACTGTCGGCGTTGTCGCTCTTTTCCCACTGTACGGCGATTTCGGTCAGTGCGGACATCGCCTTGCGGAACTGTTCTCCGGTGGCCGAGGAAAGACCCTCGGAAGATTCGACTGATGTGCGCTTCCTGGGTCCTCGACTGTCGTTCGGGTCGCCCTTCATCGATGTGTCACCGCCGGCCGACGGGGATGACCCAGAATTCGGATCGGTATCCATGCACGCCACTCAGAGAGAATGCGTCGCCGCGGCGGGGTCTCCCGCCCGCCCGACGCCTCCTGCGTGCGGGCCGACCCGCTCGACCCGCTGTACGCGGGCGATCGGTGACGGTGCTGTGGGGGCGTCACGCGATCGTCCCCTGGTGACCGCCGCCGGTTCCCGGGCTGTTCCCGAGAGGGGCGGGGAACTGCCAGGGCGGCAGGTACGGGCTGAGGATCGCGTGTTCGGGGGTGGTGAGGAGCTGGGCGCGGAAGAACGTGCGGCCGTCGATGATCGGTGGGTGGGCGTGTGGGCAGATGATCCACTGGTCGGGTGGGACGGGCTTGCCGGCGTGGGTGCGGCCCCAGATGGTGGCGCCGGTGTAGACGGGGTTGGCCAGGACACGAGCGATGTTGGTGGAAGTCAGCTGCCAGGGCCGCTTGGTGGCGGGGCTCACCAGGGGGGCGAGAAGGTCGTTGTGGACGACGCGGAGGCGGGTGGCGATGGCGCGGGGGCTGAGTTCGTCCTCGACCCGCCACCGGTAGATGAGTGCGATGACGTGGGCGGGGCCGGGGGCGATGACGAGGCGGATGCCCTGGCGGACCTGGCCGTCGGTGCCGAGTTCGGTGATGCGGCGGGGGCGGTAGCCGAGGGGGACGGGGCCGAGATGAAAGCCGGCGCGGACGAGGTCGATCTGGGCGGCGCGGGCGCGTTCGGTGGTCCAGGTGTGATGGTCCGCGAGCAGGAGTGCCTGCCGCGCGGCGCGGGCGGCGCGGCGGTGGGTCAGGCGCCACCACCAGCTGGGCTGGCCGGCCGGCGTGGGCGGGGCGGGTGGCAGCGTGGGGATGGGCAGCAGGTCAGACATGCGGGGCTCCAGCCAGAGCGGGGAGCCGGCCGCGGCGGCGTGAACACACCCCGCCCCGGCCGGCGGAGGGGTGGTCTAGGTGGCCGCGTGGGGCGAGGCGTCGCGGGCGGCGCGCGCCGGCGGCGGGTCCGGCGGTCGCGGATCGTGCGCTCGCCGCTCGTCGGGGCGGAAGACGATCACGTCTTGGTGGACCGGGTAGGCGCCTGTCCGGCCGTCCGGGCGGCGCACGCCGAGTTCCCGAACGTGGGGGAGGGCGGTGAGCGCGACAGCGCGCTGCACCGGCCGCCAGCCCGTGTCCCGGCCTGCGGCGGCGACGCGGCTGGCCAGGTCCACCCCGCCCTCGATGTGGTAGGCGGCGATGACGACGAGGTGCCCGCCGGGTTGGGACAGGTTCCGGTAGGCCGCCAGCCGCGGGCGCAGCCGGTCCCTGACCGGACCGTCGGGGTCGGGCGGTCCGATTGCGGTCAGGACCAGGTCGACCGGTCCGAGTCCGGTCCAGGACTCACGGTCGGGCAGACGGTCGAGGATCATTCCGTCGCCGCGGGCGCCGCGTGCCTTTGCCAGGGTGAGCGCGGCGCGGGCGGTCTCCCACTGGTCGGGGTTGGTGGTGATGCCGATGGCGTGGCGCT
>NZ_MRUJ01000348.1:0-856 GCF_002099325.1 Frankia sp. KB5
GCCAAGGTCAAGACCGGCTACGAGATCCCCTTCACCCGCCACTTCTACAAGTACGTCCCACCCCGCCCCCTCGCCGAGATCGACGCCGACCTGGACAAGCAGGTCGCCAAGATCCTCGACCTGCTGCGAGAGGTCGAGGGATGACCCTGCTGCCTTCTCACTGGGAGCGTGGACGAATCAAGTGGGACACGACCATGGTGGCCGGCGCCACGCCCTCTACGGAGGACGACAGCTTCTGGCTTGAGGGCGGCGACCCGAGTGGAACTCCCTTCGTCGCCATCGCCGACATGAGTCGCCGCGAGTGTGTCTCAGCTACGGCAAAGTCGCTGTCCTCGGACGGCCTCAAGTCTCGAAGCATGCCTCTCGGCGAGCCGGGCACCCTTCTATTCGCGATGTATGCGAGTGTCGGCGAGGTGGCATTCCTTGACATCAGCGCTACATGGAATCAGGCCCTTCTAGGGATAACGCAATGCCACTTAGCTTGAGTGGATCTTCCTGTTCGGGCGTGTCGGTTTCGGATGTTTTGCCTGGTCGCCGGCATGATCGGATGGGTGGATCAGAGTGGGGCTGGGGCACCTGGYGGGTTGGCTGACTGGATCTCGCTGGGAGTGTTGACGTCGTTCGTGTCGCGTGACGCGGTCGATGAGGCCGTCGAGGCGACGGGCAAGGGCGCGAGACGGGCCGGAGGGAAGATCCCTCCGCGGGTGGCGGTGTACTTCGTGATGGCGATGGCGCTGTTCGCGGACGCCGACTACGAGGAGGTCGCGGCCCGGCTGGGCGGGGCGGTGGAGGGCTGGGGCGGTCTGGAGGGCTGGGACCCGACGTCGGGCGGGTTGACGCAGGCCCGCCAGCGGCT
>NZ_MRUJ01000349.1:0-2615 GCF_002099325.1 Frankia sp. KB5
CTCGACCCCGCTGACGCCTCCGCGGCCGCTCTGGCCGGGGCCTATCACCACCGGTGGGAACACGAGGCGAGCCACCTACGATGCCTCTCAAGTTGTGATCGTTTTTCATGTCTGGGTTCCTTCCTCGTGTGGTCCCGTCCGTTCGGCGGGGGGTGCGGTCCAGCGGGCGCGGGTGTAGTAGCCGGGCGGGCGGTCGCGGCGTTCGCGTAGCCGTCGCATCTCGGCGTCGTCGGCGACGATGACCCAGGATCTGCCGTCGGGGTGGCGCTGGGCGGTGATCCATCCCCGGTAGATCCAGTTGTAGATGGTGGCGGTCGGCATCTGAAGAGCGACGGCGAGTTCGGCCACCGAGTACCGGTCGGGCCCGAGGTTGGTCAGGGCGGTGCGGGTGCCGCGGGGGTGGTGGACCCTGATGCCCAGCCGGCGGGTCAGGGTGAGGATCTGGCCGGGGCCGAAGCGGTCGGTGCGTTTGGGCGGGCGTAGCCCGTCGGCGTTGAGCGCCTCGGCGATCTGGCGGCTGGACAGGCCACGTCCGGCCAGTTCGGTGACCCGTTCGACCAGCCGCGGGTAGTAGGACAGCTGGTCGAGGCGGGCGACCGGGCGGGTGGCGCGGCCGTGGGTCTGGTGCCCGCCGGCCCAGGTGATGGTCACGTCCACCAGTTCGCTGTCGCCGACGGTCGCCACCGTGACCGCCTCGACCAGGGTGCGCAGGAGTTCCTTACGGTCGGCCTGGCTGGTGGTCTCGGCGTCCCACAGCGCCGGCAGGTCGCGGGCCAGGGCGGCGAGGGAGCCGCGTTCGGCGGCACTTAGGCGTACCGGCCGGGACTCGGTGAAGCGCTGGTAGCCGGCCTCGAGCCGGCCGAGTTCGGCCAGCGCCGTCTCCCAGTCGGTTTCCAGCTGGCGGACGACCAGACGGTTCTCGGGTTCGGCGAGCTGGTACTGGCGCCGTGCCCGGTCGGCGGCGTAGCGGGCGCGTTCCAGCCGCTGGCGCCACAACGTGTCCAGCTCGGCCCGTTCCGCCTCGGCCTGGGCCGCGGCGTGCAGGGAGACCTCGAGGGCGGCCGGGGCGACGGCGTCGAGCAGCTGGCCGGCCACGTACCGATCGAGCGCCGGCCCGGCGATGTGCTGGCAGGGACGGCCGGTGCCGTAGTTAACGGGTAGGTAGGCGCAGTGGTAGTTGTGCGCGGGGAAGCGGCTGGGCGGACTGTGGTAGCTGACCGTCATCCGGTGGCCGCCGCAGCGTCCGCAGCGCAGCAGGCCCGCGAGCAGCGCCGACCCCTCCCGCGCAGCCCCGGGACAGGCGGCGACCTGCCGGTTGGCGTCCAGGCGGGCCAGGTTCGCCGCGTACCGGTCCCGGCTGATGTAGGCCGGCACCCGGTCGGGCAGCAGCACGTCCCAGTCGTCCATGCAACGCACCACCCGCCCCGTGCCAGGCCGGCCGGGTCGCTTGCGCCGCGCGTCGGTCCGGCGCCGGCCATAGGCGTAGTACCCGGCGTAGGCGGGGTTGTGCAGCATGATCTGGAGGGTTTCCCGGGTCGGCCGAGCCCAGGCCAGCTCGCCCTTGTCCGGGCCGGACCGGCTGCGCACCGGCAGCTGGACACCGTTGTCGGCCAGGTGGCGCAGCACCGCGTTGAGCGTGCCGAGCCGGTCGAACAGGTCGAAGACCAGCCGCACCGTGCTCCGGGCCTGCTCGTCCGGGTCGAAGACCACCTCCCCCGACGGCCGGCGCACGTAGCCGATCGGCAATGGCACGGCCAGCTCGCCGCGTTCGGCCTTGGCCAGCTTCCCGCCCGCCATCCGCTGCCGGATCAGGTGCAGCTCACACTCGCTGATCGTTCCCTTGAGACCCAGCAGCAGCCGGTCGTTGTAGTAGCCCGGGTCGTAGACCCCGTCGGGGTCGGCGAGCAGGGTCCCCGACAGCGAGCACAGCTCGATCAGCTGGTGCCAGTCGCGGCCGGTGCGGGCCAGCCGGGACATCTCGGTCCCCAGCACCAGGCCGACCCGCCCCATCGTCACCTCGGTGACCAGCCGGGCGAACCCCGCCCGGGAGTCGGCCACCGCGGCCGACACTCCCAGGTCGTCGTCGATGACCTCCACCCGCGAGCGCGCCCAGCCCAGCGCCACGGCCCGCTCGGCCAGCGCGTACTGCATCCGGGTCGACTCCGCGTGCTCAAGGACCTGCCGCTGGCTGGACTGGCGGACGTAGACGACCGCCGCCCGGTCCCTATGCTCCGGCCGGATCCGGTTCTCCGACCGGCCCCACACCGGCGCCCGCGGGGTCACCGGTCCCGCTCCCGCTCACCGCGGCCCGCGTCGCCCAGGCCGCGAGCAGGCGCACCGCCCTCGCCCGCCGCCCGGCGGGGAGCCTCGGCCACACCGCCGACTGGGGGGCTMGCCGCGCTCATCGGACATACGCCATCATTCCCGGTCTCGTCCGCCGCCGCTCGCAGACGGTCGACCAGGGCCGCCAGCCGCAGCAGCGCATCCACGCTGATTATCGGGCCCCCGGCCGAGAGCCCGCCATCTTCAGACGCACTGTGGGTGGTCGACTGAACTGGCCAACAGACAGGTCAAGACCTACCTGCGCGGCCCGGGTAAGGTCCTGCGTTCCCAGT
>NZ_MRUJ01000350.1:0-4165 GCF_002099325.1 Frankia sp. KB5
CGGCCCACAGCCACGCCCACGAACCGCCACCTACAGCAAGATCCCTAAACCAGGTGAATGCTTACTCGCTCCCTTGAGCAGCCGGGCGGTCTCGTCGGCGGTCGCAGCCAGGGCCACAGCGTTACGCCGGCTCTTGCTCATCTTGGAGCCATCCGTGCCGAGGAGAAGGGGCGCGCTCGACAGGAGCGCCTCGGGCTCTGGAAACAGTCTGGTGCCGTCGCCGTAGCGGTCGTTGAAGCGGCGGGCGATCGTGCGGGCGAGTTCGAGGTGGGGAAGCTGGTCCTGGCCCACTGGGACCAGGTTTCCCTTGCAGAAGAGAATGTCGGCGGCCTGGTGGACGGGGTAGGTGTACATCAGGCCACTGACGGCCGACTGCCGGGAATGCGCGATCTCCTCCTTGACGGTGGGATTGCGGTTCAGCTCGGCAACGGAGACAAGGCTTAGAAAGGGCAGCATCAGCTGGTTGAGGGCGGGGACGGCACTGTGTGTGAAGATCGTGCTGCGTGCCGGGTCTATGCCGATGGCCAGGTAGTCCAGGACCAGTTCCTCCACGTGGGCGGTCAGGTTGTCCGCTACGTCGCGATCGGTCAGAACCTGGTAGTCAGCAATAATCAGGAAGATCTCCGTCCCGAGATCCTGAAGGCGAACCCGATTGTGCAACGTGCCGAAGTAGTGCCCGAGATGTAGGCGCCCGGTAGGACGGTCACCCGTCAGTACCCGAAACCGCTCGGGGTTGCTGAGAATCAGTTCTTCCAATTCCGCGCTGCGCGCCTGGGCGGCGGAGGTTCTGAGYGCCGAGGTAGCGGGGTCCGAGTCTGTGGTATCTAGGCCTATGGACGCGGAATCAGTGTTCACGGGATCTCCTGGAAGGTCGGTCCCGCCGTCGCGATGGCACGAGCCCGATCCCCGAGACGCGAAGGGCCGTCCATCCGAACGGCGCGATCACAGCTGGGAAGGCGGCCGCTCCTACTACTGAGCTTTAATCTTCGAGGTCAAGCTGGTTTTCTGTGTTTGTCTACGGGCGGGTGTGAATCGGGTAGACCGGCTATATGAGATATGCGACGGGTGGCGGGTTGACGCCCGCCGAGCAGGTGGAACGTGAGCGGGTCCGGAGGGCTGCGGCCGGCCGGTTCGCCGCGGGGGCGAGCCAGGCCGAGGTCGCCCGGGAGTTCCGGGTGACCCCGAAGACCGCGAGCCGCTGGCACCACGCCTGGGAGGCCGAGGGCGAGTCCGGGCTGCGCTCGGCCGGGCCGGGGTCGCGGTGCCGGTTGGATGACCGGGACCTGGCCCGGTTGGAGGCGGTCCTGCGCCGGGGACCGGGGCCGTACGGCTGGGAGGATCAGCGGTGGACCCTGGCCCGGGTCCGCCAGGTGATCGCAGCAGAGTTCGGGGTGGACTACACCCTGGCCGGGGTGTGGCTGCTGCTGGACCGGCAGGGCTGGTCGTGCCAGCTCCCCGCCCGCCGCGCGGTCGAACGCGACGACGCCGCGGTCGACGCCTGGGCGCAGGAGGAGTGGCCGGCGGTAAAAAGACCGCGGCGGCCCAGGACGCCTGGATCTGTTTCCTCGACGAGACAGGACAGGGGCTGAGGCCGCCACGGGCACGGACCTGGGGCCGGCGGGGTCGGACCCCGGTGGTGCGGGTACCGGGGCGGGGTGGGAACGGCCGGGTGAGTGTGGTCGGGATGGTCTGCTACCGGCCCGGCTGGCGTCCGCGGCTGCTCTACCGGGCCCGGACCTGGCGGGGTGGTGGCGGGCGCAGGGGGATCGGCTGGGAGGACTGCCGGGATCTGCTGGCCGCCGCGCATGCGCAGCTTCCCGGGGGCCGGCTGGTGCTGGTCTGGGACCGGGTGAACATCCACCGGCAGACGGAGATGACCACGTTCCTGCGGGAGCACGCGGGCTGGGTGAGCGCGGTGCTGCTACCGGCCTACGCCCCTGAGCTGAACCCGGCCGAGGGGGTGTGGTCACAGCTCAAGCGCACCGCTGTGGTGAACCTGGCTGCCCGCGCCCTCGACGAGGTCTGCCAGGCGGTCAAGCACGGGCTGAAACGAATGCAGTACCGGCCCCCGTTGCTGTTGGGGTTCCTCGCCGAAACCGGTCTGGTCTGGGAAGAGCTATGGTCAACATGACTCCACGCATTAAAGCTCAGGAAGAGCGCCACCAGATGAGGCACGAACGGTCCACGCCCCCATATTAACAGCAGCCGTCTGGGCGGTTCGGTTCCGAGTGAAGACGGCCGGCCGACCCGGTGGCCGGTCATGGCGTCCGCCGGCACCATGTTCGACATGCCCGCCCGTGCCATCCGGCTCGACGCTCTCCAGAAGACCCGCCATCCGCAATCCCCCCGCGAGCTGACCGCACCGACCGACGTCCGCCATGACGCTGTTCACCCGTGAGGATGACAGCCCGACCACCACCGCACCGGCGACCACCGTGTGATCTGTCGGCCGAGCAGGAGGATCAGCGACCGGCCAACCTGCGTCCCTCGGTTCGCCGCCCTGGTCTACGACGTCGGCCGGTTGCTGCGACCATCGAGCGCACCGTGGATGTCAGCGCGCAACTGGGCGACCAGGCCGCGGGCTGTCCCGGTGCCAACGGCGAGCCGCTTGCGCAGCGTTTCCGCGGAGATGGGGCGTTGGTGCTGCTGTCAGTGCAGCACGTCCTCGGCGCGGGCGCGGTGCAACAGGTCCTGCCTGCGCGCCTCACGCGACAGCGGGCCCCCGACGGTAGTCCTGCCGGGCATTGGCTCGGCTRCCGTCGCTGAACACKCACACGATCCCCAGCCCGTCGTCGGTCACYGTGGMCGGCATCAGTCGTCCTCGCCAGGTTCGTCGGTGAACTCCGCCGCGACCTCGGTGTCCGCCGCCGGATCATCGGCCAGGCCGGCCGCCGCGCCGGCTCGCGCATACGCCTCCCCGAAAATCCGGGTGGTGTCCAACCGGCGAAGGTAAGCCTCCGTCGTGGTGACCGATGAGTGACCCATCAAATCCCGCAGCACCAGCAGCGGATCGGCTTTGCTCAGATACAACGCCAACGCGGCGTCCGGCCCGCCGTCTCCACCGGCCGCCACCAGTTCGGCGGCCCGCCGGTAATGCCCATCCACCAGCCGTTCCAACGTGGCCATCGCGAAAGAATGCCGCAGCCGATGCGGATGAACATGCGGGAACCGCAGCTCGACACGTGCCCGGATACGATCCGACGCGCGTTCCAAAACGGTCGCCCAGGCGGTGAACGGTCCGCCGTCCGAGCGGACCGCCAACAGGCACGAACCACCATCCGGAGCGACCAGCCGCCGCCGCTCGCCCGGCGTCAGCGCATCCCAGTCCCGGCGCACCCCGTTAATCCGCCCGCCACGCATGTCCGGCTCGCTCACCCGCAGCGCAGGACCCCACCGGGCCGGCGGACACCATGATGCTCCTTCCACCGCGGCGGCCCGGTCCAGCGTCACATAATCATGCACAACCCTCAGCGCCTCGACGCTGATCCAACTGGTACGGAACTTACGGCCCTTGGCCACCCCGGACGGCACCGGCAGCGCCCCCGGCCGGGACGGCGGCGTCGGGATCTCATAGACCAGCAGCGACGAGAACTCCTGCAACCGCAGGCCCGTCGCCAACGCCAACCCGACCACCGCCCGGTTACGGGCAAGCTCCCGCCCCGCATAGCCAGCATCCGCCTGACCGTCCCGGTCCAGCCCGGCCAGCGCGTTCAGCAGCAACGTCGCAAAGTCGGCTTCCAGATATTTGATCGTGACGTGCGGTTTCGGAGTTCGGCGCATCGCCAGGTTCACCCGGACGTCACGCACCATGCCGCCGACCATGGCCTTCGCGGTCCGGTAGGTGAACGGCTCGGCCGACGCATAGCCTTCGGCCATCGC
Source organism: Frankia sp. KB5 (assembly GCF_002099325.1). Classification (NCBI taxonomy): domain Bacteria; kingdom Bacillati; phylum Actinomycetota; class Actinomycetes; order Frankiales; family Frankiaceae; genus Frankia; species Frankia sp. KB5. The sequence continues at coordinate 3,880 of NZ_MRUJ01000350.1, forward strand.
CCACCGGTAGAACATGCTCACGATGCTTATGTGCTGGCTCCACGTGCTCGCCGCCAGCCGCCGCTCCACCGGCCCCGCCGACCGGTCCTCGGCATATTTCCCAAGTGCCAGTTTGAGCTGCTCGCGCGGGCCGAGCACGTCGATGCCGTGCCCGGCCAGGAACTCCACCCAGTCCTTCACCGCCCGCGCATACGCCGCCCACGACCGCGGCGCCGGCACACCGCACGCCGGAAGCTCACGAAGCCACCGGTTCACCACCGCCGCCGGCCGCACGCACCCCGGCCCG
>NZ_MRUJ01000351.1:0-4080 GCF_002099325.1 Frankia sp. KB5
CCGCCGTACCGGCATCTACTCATGCCTATCCGCATCGACTGACCGGCGCTTTTCTCACGATCCTCGGCACGGGCTGCCACGCACGTTCTGAGGCTGGAAGGGAGAACCGATGCGGAGTTCGTCGGTGAACTACGGAACGATCGACATGTACGAGGCGCTGCCGCCRCATCCAGCTGCGAGCTGGGAGCCGGGAAACGTGGGAACCTCCCCTTTGCGCATCACCGTGCTACTCGACGAAACCGGCCGAATACTCGTTCATATCGATACCGCCGTGACCTTGAACCTCGCCAAGCAGGAACCACCGCTGACGGTTCTGGTCGACGACCACGACGTTTATAACAGCCCCACCAAAACCATTAGCGACTGCGCCGACCCCGACCACGGACATCCCGTTCCCTGGCGCACCGCCGAGCACTGAACGAGAACCCCACACGTCCATGCCGGGAATGCTGCCCGGCTCGCCACGAAAAGGAAGGCGATTCCCGTGTTCTATCTGAGCCGCCGTCGCCGCCGACAGATGCGATTCTGGGGGTTCGCCCTCCTGCTGGTATGGCTGCTGGGCATCGCCGCCGCGCACGACGTCGCCATGYTCGTCGCCTACACGGCGGTCACCCTCGTCACGATCACCATCGATCTGACCGCAGGACGACGCCACCGCCGCCGTCGGCGCCACCGCCCAACCCGGCGGGCACGACCGGGACACACCCGCACCCACCGCGCCCGGAGAGCCACCTGATCAGGCCCTCACCGCCAGCCGACGACGCCCCCCGCGCACCGGACCGCTGTCGCCCGCAACGCGACGGCATCCGGCCGTCTACGCGATTCGCAGCATTTTCGCGCCGGCCGAGCCCAGCAGCGTGGAATCGCCCCAGCAGAAAGCACCCCATGCCTGATCCGACCGCGCCCCTGATCCCCCTGTCGTTGACCCACCTGCCAACCGTCGGCGGCCTCGCCGTCCCGTGGATCACTCCCCGCGCCGGTGACGGACGGTACCTGTTCGGCACCGTCGACGCCGACCGTAAGGACCAGGCACTGGTGGGGCGTCTGTGCGGAGTGTGTGGCCGTCACCTCGACGAGCGGTTGGTGCTGCTGATGCGCCTGTCCGACCTGCCCCGCCAGTGCACCGCCGAACCGGCGCTGCACCCGTCCTGCCTGGCCTACACCGCCTCCGCCTGCCCGATGATCCAGGGGAACCTGGACCACTACCGCACCGTCCCGCACAGGCTTGATCCGACGATGATCCCTGCGGCGGACGAGGCGGCCCGCCGTGGCGCACCGGCCGAACCATGGTTCGCCGTCTGGCTGGACGGCTACACGGTCATCACTGACCACGGCACCCGCGCCGCTTCCTACGCCGGCAGCCGGCCGCGCCGGATTCGGCCCCTCACCTGGGGGCCGCTCTTCTCCGGGTGACAGCCCGCGCACACGCCCGGCGCCTCACGTCCACCTATGCCCGCCTATCACCGCCATCCGCTCTGCCACGTGCAGGGAGTGATCACCATGTCTGCGGCTCCCCGCCGCCCGCCCCGCTCCGGTACTCCCGATGCGACGAGCCTCGCCGAGGCCGTCGCTCGTGCCTGGCACCGCGCCAACCGCACCGATCCGCCCCAGATTCCGCTGTCCACCGTCGCCGCTCTCGCCCTCATCACACCCCCACCGGGCGAGCTGTCCGCCACCGCCGACCTCATCGCCGAGCTGGACACCGAACAGTTCCACCGGATGGTTCGCCTCCAGTGGACGATCTTCGCGCGTGCGCGGCCTGACCTGCTGCCCGCCGCCTGGCCCCTGCTCCAACCCTGGCTCAGCGCCGACCGGCCGGACCAGGCCATGATCGCCACTGCCCGCCGCATCGCCCACGCTGCGCTCGATGCCGGGCAGCTGCACCTGACCGGCACCCTGCGCCGCCGCGACGCCGACGTGTTCGGCCCGCTGCTGATCGCGTTACGCGCCGACGGCGCCCGGGTGGCCGCCGGCCAGTTCTACACACCCGGCCCGATCGCCGACGTCCTCGCCGCCGGCCTGATGACCGGCGCCCAGCCAGGCCAGACCATGATCGACCCGGCGGTCGGAACCGGCGGGCTGTTCCGCGCCGCCGCCCAGACACTGCGCGCCGAAGGCATCGACCCGGCCAGCATGGTGTGGCTCGGCGCAGACATCGACGCAGCCGCGGTCGCGTGCACCGCCGTGAACGCCGTGCTGTGGGAACTCGGCCCGAACGTCGTGCTCGGCGTCGGCGACACCCTCACCGACAACTGGCAGACGGCCGCGATCGCCCAACGCCACGAGATCCTTCAGATCGCCGACCGGCTGCGCTCCACCGCGTTCGCCGCCGACGTGCTCGGCACGGTCGCGCGGCTGGTGGACGCGGCCAGTACCGAACGCGCTGGCCGCGCCCGCCGGACCTGACAACCCGCCCCCGTTCTCCCCGGCCAGGACAGCCAGGCCGGTGATGCCACACGCCTCGGCCCGCCGCGCCTGCCTCGCGCGGCGGGCCGACGTGCGTCGCCCGTCGGTGCCAGTCGGCCCGGAGGGCACCCGCCAGTCTGGCCGCGCGACCGCACACTCGCTCGCGTCTTCCCGATCAACCTGTCCGCCGTGCTGCGCCCGGAAGGAGCGCCCCGCCATGCCGTCGACCCCGCATCTGCTCGGCTTCGCCGAACTCCTCGGCCGGCTCCGCCATGTCCTGACCGTCAACGGCGAGGACACCGTCACCCGTCGCCCCGTCGATCTGACCTACCAGCCGTATTTCGGCCGGGACGGCTGGCCCCGTCGTCTGCACGGGCACATCCTGTTCTGGCTGAACGGCCACCTCGATCCGGCCAGCCTGCTCAACCTCGATTCCGCCGCCGACGTCCTCAGCGCACTCGGCTACCCGCTGACCGTCRAGGCCGCCGTTCTCGCCAGCGAGGCTGAGCAGCTCAGCTTGCAGGGCTGGACCTGGGGTCACGCCGTCCACACGGCGGTCCTGCGCACCGTCGAGGACGACGAACCGGAAGACACCCGCATCGGCGACGCCACCGTGATGGCCGTGCTCTCCCACGTCGCCGCCCACCATGCCACCGAGATGACCAGCCCGACCCGGGCCGTCCCGCTGTTCCACCGCGGCTATCCGACCGGGCTGCTCGGTCACCTGGCCGCCGAGCTGCGTCTCGATGCCGTCCACGCCTCCGCGCTCGGGGACAGCAGTGTCCTGGCCCTGTTCGGCCACCTCGGCTGGACGCTGTCCTCTCGCGCCAGCGCGGTCCTCACCACCGCCGAGCAGGTCGAAGCAGCTGGAGCCACCTGGACCGACGTCGTCATCCAGGCCAGGGACACCCCCCGCGACCACCTGCCCCGCGAGCCCTGGGACCGCTGAACCGCGCCCAGCGCCCGCGACCACCTGGGCCACTCCGCCGAGTGCCGCGCCGTGTCGGCCCAACGGGCGCCGGCAGGGAGTACCGGCCTGCACCTACGTCCGTCTCGACCACCTTCGTGAGAAGGGGAGCCGGCATGCGTGAATACATCGCACGCGCTGGAGCGGATGACGCCTGGCTGTGCCGATGCGGGAACAGCCCGAGCGCCAGCGGATTCCTCCCGGTCCACCGAGGCCGGGAAATCGCCCCGAACTCCGCCCGCTGGCAGGGCCACTACTGCTGCCTGACCTGCGGTCTGTTGATCCACTGGCCCACTCGGGAGATCATCGGACGCATCGACTTCGCGGACCTCACCGTGCACACGTCCGCGCCCCGCGCGAACCGGCGACGGCATTCACCGCTGCGCAGCAGGCGCTTGCGTCAGACACGACCAACGCGACCGCCCGGTCGCCGGTAACCGACCGGCCTACCCGCCATCGTGACACGCCGAGATCAATCGGTGGACAGCTCGGCCTCGGCAGGGACCCCACGTCCCAGACACGAGGAGACGGCCGGGGCAGACGGGATGCGGGGCCAGGCAGAACGTGCCCGGTGTGGTGCCGGCCGGCCTGTCGCGATCAGACTGGTGGGGAAGGCGGTCCGGCACATCCCTCGCGTGTGTGCCGGACCGGTCTGCCGCTGCGCCCCGCGCCCCGTAGAGGACACCGCTGATGAACTTCGAGTCCCA
>NZ_MRUJ01000352.1:0-3835 GCF_002099325.1 Frankia sp. KB5
GGGCTTCGGGGCAGGCCGGTAAGCTCCTTGATCGTGCGTATCGCCGTGACTGGTTCCATCGCCTCTGACCACCTCATGCGCTTTCCTGGAAGGTTCGCCGAGCAGTTGCTCGCCGACCAGCTTGAGCGGGTCTCGCTGTCCTTTCTCGTCGACGAGCTCGTGATCCGGCGGGGCGGAGTGGCGGCCAACATCGCCTTCGGCCTGGGCCGGCTGGGCCTGCGCCCGATCCTCGTCGGCGCGGTCGGCGAGGACTTCGCCGACTACCGCTCCTGGCTCGACCGGCACGGCGTGGACACCGCCTCCGTGYGGGTCAGTGAGATCGCGCACACCGCGCGGTTCGTCTGCACCACCGACGAGGACCTCAACCAGATCGCGTCCTTCTACCCGGGTGCGATGAGTGAGGCCGCCGACATCGAGTTGAGGCCGATCGCCGAGCGGTTCGGCGGCCTGGACATGGTGATCGTCAGCCCCAACGACCCCGGGGCGATGCTGCGCCACAGCGAGGAGTGCCGGCAGCGGGGATATCCGTTCGCGGCGGACATCTCCCAGCAGCTCGCGATCATGGAGGGCCCGCAGATCCGCGAGCTCGTCGTCGGTGCGGCCTACCTGTTCTGTAACGAGTACGAGAAGGCGCTGCTCGCCAGCAAGACCGGCTGGTCGGACGAGGAGATCCTGGCCAGGGTCGGTGTCCGGGTGACCACGCACGGCAAGGACGGTGCGGTCATCGAGGCCCCGGAGAGCGACCCCATCCGGGTCCCGGTCGTTCCCGCCCGCGCCACCCCGGATCCCACCGGAGTCGGGGACGCCTTCCGGGCCGGGTTCTTCGCCGGCCGGTCCTGGGACCTCTCGCTCGAACGCTCCGCCCAGGTCGGCTCCCTGCTCGCCACCCTGGTCCTGGAGACGATCGGCACCCAGGAGTACACGGTGGAGCCCTCGGAGGTGCTTAAGCGTCTCACCGAGGCCTACGGTTCCGACGCCGCCGCCGAGATCGCCGAGCATCTGCCGGCAATCTGAGCCGGCGGGTTATACAAGCCGCCGGATGACGAACGCCTCCCCGCCTTCCGGAAGCGGGGAGACGTCCACCAGCTCCTGACCCCGCAGCCGGCACCAGGCCACGACGTCCGCGCCGGCGGCGGGGTCGTCGGCCCAGAGCGTGATGGTGCCGGTCACCGGAATCCCGCCGAAGGCGCGGGCCAGATCGATGATCGGCAACGGGCAGCGTCGTCCCCGCGAGTCGACCGTGTGCGGCTGTTCCGTCATCGGATTGTCGGCATCAAAGCCCGGCGGCGCCCAGCCGGTCCCGCACGGCGCGTACGGCTGCGGGCAGCGCCGTCAGCAGGGCGTCGAGATCGGCCTGGGTCGACTCGCGGCCAAAGGATATCCGCAGGTTGCCGTGCGTCAACGCGCCCATGGCGACCAGGACATGGCTCGGGATCAGGGTGTCGGATGTGCAGCTCGACCCGGAGCTCACGGCGATTCCGGTCCGGTCGAGCTCGGTCAGCAGCGCCTCGCCCTCGACGTAGAGGCAGGAGAACGCGCTGATGTGCGGAACCGTCGCCGCCCGGTCCGGATCGCCGAGTAGTTCCACGCCGTTGACGAGTTCGGGCAGCCGGCGGCGCAGTTCGGCCACGTAGCCGGCGAGCCGGGGCGCCTCCGCGGCGAGTTCACCCGCCCGGGCGCTCAGCGCCATGGCTGCGGCGACGACGGCGGGGACGTTCGGATAGCCCGCAACCCGACCGCCCTCCCGCTCGTCAACGGGACCGGGACTGCGCCAGCGGGTCCCGGTGCGCACCGCGAGAACGCCCACCCCGGGTGGTCCGCCGAACTTGTGGGCACTCGCGGTGAGCAGATCCACCCCGAGGTCGGCCAGGTCGACGGGGATGTGGCCGACTGTCACGGCGGCGTCGGTGTGCAGCGGCACCCCGGCGGCGCGCATCCGTTCGGCGACCTCGGCGACCGGCTGGATGGTCCCGACCTCGTGGTTGGCGTGCTGGAGGCTGGCGACGGCGGTACCGGCGACGGGGGTGAAGTCGGCGGGGTCGACCCGGCCGAGATGATCCACACCAATCCTGACGACCCGTCCACCGGCCTGTTCGTGCCGCTGCGCGGCGTGCAGGACGCTGGAGTGCTCGACCGCGCTGACCATGACGACGTCACCCGCACGCCGCCGGGCCGCCGCCGTGCCCAACAGGGCCAGATGCGCCGCCGCCGACCCGCTCGCGGGAAAACTGATCTCGTCCGGCCGGGCCCCGAGCACGCCCGCGACGGTCTCGCGGGCCGCGTCGAGCAGCATGCGCGCCCGGCGGCCCTCCCGATACAACCGTGCCGGGTCGGCCCAACCATCCTGAAGAGCCATTAGCAGAGCCTCGCGCGCGGCAGGGTGCAGCGGCGTGGTCGACGCGTGGTCGAGATAGGCCGGCACCTGTGAAACGGTACGCCGTGAACGGCCGGGAGGGGCGTGCGTCACAGGCGCTGACGGGGGCCTTAGGCGAGAAGGTTCGCGGCTGCTGAGATACGCTGCTGCCGMACCATCTACAGCGTGTCGAAGACAGCATGTCGTCCGGTTGGATCGGCGGGGCGACATGGCGTTTCCAGGGGGTCTCGCGCGCGGGGACGAACGCTGTCCGCCCCGCGGCCGCGGCCCGCTCGTCGTGGGAGGCAGGACCTGGTGAGGAGATCCTTCGGTCGGACCCGGCCGTCGCTCGCGGATGTCGAGGACACGCCGACGACACCGGCTGACTCCGACACACGCGCAGCTGCGGTGTCCGCGGTCGGCGTGCACGGGACGCGGCACATCCGGCCGCTTCGGCGTGTCCTGCGTCTCGGTGCCGTGCTCGCTGTCGTGGGGATCATGGCGACCGCCTGCGACAGGCCTACATTCGGCTATCCCAGGGGCGTGACGAACCAGACGCCGCGCCTTCTCAACATCTGGCAGGGTTCGGCGATCGCCGCGCTCGCCGTCGGTGTGCTCGTCTGGGGAATGATCTTTTACGCGATCATCGCCTTCCGGAAACGCAGCGACGTGCTTCCCCGCCAGGTGCGCTACAACCTGCCAGTCGAGGTTCTCTACACCGTCGTGCCGGTGGTGATCGTGGCCGGGCTGTTCTTCTACACGGCCCGGGACGAGAGCGAGGTCACCAAGCTCTCGCCGAAGCCAGACGTCACCGTTGACGTGATCGCCTTCCGATGGAACTGGCAGTTCAAGTACCTCGACACCGGATCCGGCCGGCAGGGTGCCAACCCGATCGAGGTCACCGGTCGCCCCGGTGAACCGGCGGTGCTCGTGCTGCCGCAGAACCGCTCGATCCGTTTCGTGGAGAGCTCGCCGGACGTCATCCACTCGTTCTGGGTGCCGGAGTTCCTGTTCAAACGGGACGTCATCCCCGGCCGGGTGAACCAGTTTGAACTGACCATCACGAAGACCGGCACCTTCATCGGTCGATGCGCCGAACTGTGCGGGACGGACCACGACCGGATGAACTTCTACGTGAAGGTCGTGCCGCAGGCCGAGTACGACACGTTCATCGCGGACCGGGAGAACGTGGCGATCTCGGCGGCGCCGGCCGTGTCAACGACCGGGACCGCCGCCACCACCGCAACCACCGGGAGTGGACAGTGACCCTCGTACAAGAAGCGGGTGTCGGCCACGCCGACTCCCSGGACTCCCACATCCCCCGGCGGACGAACCTGCTCGGCTATCTGCGGACGACGTCCCACAAGGACATCGCCGTCATGTACTTCGTCACGTCGTTCGGGTTCTTCCTCTTCGCCGGTGTCCTGGCCATCATGATGCGGGCGGAACTCGCCCGCCCGGGGCTGCAGTACTTCTCCAACG
>NZ_MRUJ01000353.1:0-3729 GCF_002099325.1 Frankia sp. KB5
ACGTCACCGTCCGGCTCACATCACGCACGCAGACAAACACCAGCCCACCACCCCGGCGCTTGACATACAAAATCTCCAGACGCCGGCCAGCAAACGCGTGAAACGGATGGGTCACCGTTAGAAAACCCAAAGACGGCCTGGGCAATTCAGCACTATGCCCTGACCGTCGGAACTCCCAGCATCCGCTGACCGCCCCCAGGCTTCGGGATCATCACCTGGCGGACCGGCGCAGGTCRGTAACTCCCCGCGTCCAACGCCTCCCGCACCACCGGCCAGTGAACAACCAGCCACGGCCGCAACTCGGCCGTGGTCATCCCGTCCACCCCCGGCGCGCCACKATTGGCCTCGACACGCCGCAACGCCACCGACAGGTTCTCCCGTGACCACAGGCCACCTGCCGGCCCGGAAACGGACTCGCCAATGCGCGCCGACCCGTAGCTACGCCCACCGTGGTCTCCGACGGATGCACCGTCTCCTCCCACAACGGCCCCTGGATCGGGGGGCGGCGATCCCCGCGACTGGCGCGAGCAACACTCCCTCGTCCGCTCATCCCAACGTTCGGCCCTTCCCAGCCACCCACAAGATCCCGGCTGGTACTACGGCCACTGCTGACTTCTGCCACAGTCCACGCAGGCCCCATGTGTGCTACGTGCGGACGCACGGATCACGGTGCGGGCAGACCTCCCCGGATAAGAACAGCCGCTGTCCCCCTACGCCCGCGTTTACGCCCCGGCCTTCTTGGCGGTGACGGGCTTCACCATCGCGTGCTGGCTCACCCGACCGAAACGCCTCCTACGCGGTTCGTGTCCCTCGGTGCAGAGGTCTCGCCTCGGGCTTCCTCCCGCCCCCACCTCACGATGACGCCGTTGCCTCCAGCTCAGGGTTGGCACCGCCGCATCCCCCAGAGGACTTCCACCTCCAAACGACTGCCCATGCCGGGCGCACCACGACGACAGCCCTGGGCGGACGAGAGATCGTCCACCCGGGGCTGGTCGCTGCCGAGGAAGAGCACCGGGTCAGTGGCGCGCATCCTCCCCCCGCGGCTGTTTCGGGACGGCCGGCGCGAGCTGATGCCCGCGCCCAGGGAGGAACGCCGCGGGGATCAGCGCTATCAGGGCGAACCCGGCCGCCCACCAGAACGTGTGACTGAACGCGGTGATCAGGCCGGTCTGGCCTCCCCCGCCGTGCGTGGCGATCTGTCGGGCGAGGATGAGCGAGACGATCGACGCGCCGAACGAGCCGCCGACCTGGAGCACGATTCGGGTGGCCCCGCTCGCGTGCGGGACCTGCGCGCGGTCCAGCCCCTGGAAGGCCGAGGTCATCACCGCGATGCTCACCGTGCTGATACCGCAGCCGAAGACCAGCAGGAAGGCGGCCATGAACAGCACCTGGGTGTGGCTGCCGACCTGAGTGAAGCCGATGATCGGCAGCGCGATCAGGACGATGCCGACCAGCACAAGAGGTCTCGAGCCCGTGCGGTCGGCCAGTTTGCCCACCGTGCTCCGGGCGAGCATCGCCCCCACCCCCTGAGCCACTAGGAGCAGGCCCGCCGACAGCGCGGAGTAGCCGCGGGCCTGCTGGAGGAAGAGGGGAACCAGCAGCGTTCCACCGAACAGCGACAGGCCCGACAGGAACAGCAGGGCGCAGGCGGCGCTGAAGGCACGCACCTGGAAGAGCCGGACGTCGATGATCGGGTTGGCGACGCGCCCGCGCAGCACGTGCACGACGAACGCGACGAGCAACGCCAGCCCGAGAACGAGCGGGATGATCACCGGAAGGCCGAACTCGCGGCGGCTGCTGAACTGGGACAGGGCCAGCAGGATGCCCGCGATGCCGGGCGAGAGCAGGGCCAGGCCCACCGCGTCCAGAGGGTCACCGGGCCGCGCGCTGGTGGGTTCGAGACCCCGCCAGGCGAGCAACATACCGACCAGRCAGACGGGAATGTTGATCAGGAAGATCCACCGCCAGGTGGTGTTGCCGACGATCAGACCGCCGAGCACCGGCCCAAGTATGGGCGCGATCACGGCGGGCATGCTCACCGCGGACATCAGCCGCCCGGTGCGGCGCCCGCCAGCCGCCTGCAGAAGCAGCGTCTGCAGCACCGGCAGCACCATGCCGCTCGCGGTGCCCTGGACCACCCGGAAGGCGATCAGGCTGCCGATGTTCCACGCCACCCCGGCCAGCGCCGAGCCGACCAGGAACAGGACGAGCGACATCATCCAGGTCTGCCTGCCGCCGAAGCGGGCGACGGCCCATCCCGCCAGCGGGATCGACATCCCCATGGCGAGCAGGTAGCTCGTGCTGACCCACTGGACGGCGGAGACCGTGGTGTGCAGGTCGTGCACGATGGTGTTCAGCGCGACGTTGACGATCGTGGTGTCCAGCAGCGGCGCCATCGCACCGATGATCAGCACGGCGATCAGCCTGCGCAGCGCCGGATCCAGCCGGTCGGATTCGTCCGCTACCGCTGCGGGCGTACTCACGGTACTCACGGCGACGTCACTCCTCGGTCTGCTCGAGCCCGGTCGGTCGCCGGCGCGGCCCGGCGGGGCTGGCCCCGCCGGGCCGCGCCGTCCTGCTGCTCCCGCGCGCAGCGGCTAGCCGAGCGCCTCGAGCGAGGCGCCGAACTGCTTGAGCACACCCGCGACCTGGGCGCCACGCAGCACGTTCGTGTAATCCGTGTAGTGGACGATCTTGCCGTGACGAACGCGGATGATGCCGATGGACGACGGCAGGTGGAACGACTCGTTGGTCGCGAGCACCCGGCCGTCGACGAGAAACTGCGCGGTCGCCTCCTCACCGTCGGCGCCCAGGTGGATGACCACGGAGACCTTGTCGAACGCGAGCAGGCTGCGCGTCGGGTTGTCCGCGTTCAGGTGCTCGCTGACCGCGGCGAAGCCCTCCCACCGCGACTGCTGCCCGGCGAGCACGAACGGCGTCTCGTAGACCGCGTCCTCGGCGAACTGGGCAATGAAGATGTCCTTGCGGCCGGTCTCCATCGCGTTCGCGAGCCGCTCGATCACCTCATGAGTGGTGGCAGCCGCGTACTCCGTCGTCTCGGGCACGAAACTCCTCCTTGGGAAGAAAATCAGCAGGTAGGCTGTAGGAAGAACCGGAGAGATCTATCCGTTTTGGGGAACATACAGCGAGGTTTCTCCGGATGTCAAGGCGACCGACGAGGTGGTGGACGAGCATGCGAACGACACCGTCAGCGGCCGCCCGCGCGGCCGGTGGAGGAGCTCCGCCGGCCCGTCGGGCCGACGCGCTACGCAACCGGACGCTGCTGCTGCGGGTCGCGGACGAGCTGCTGGCCAGCGCGGGGACGTCGGTGTCGTTCGACCAGATCGCGAAGCGGGCCGGTGTCGGCGTCGGAACCGTCTACCGGCATTTCCCCACCCGCGAGGACCTGTTCGGCACCGTCATCGTCGCCGGGATGCGCCGCCTGACCCTGCAGGCCAGAGCACTCGCCACGGCGGAGGACCCACGGGCCGCCTTCTTCCGCTTCTTCTACCAAATGGTGGAACAGACGGTGATCAACAAGGCGCTCTGCGAGGCGTTCGACTCCACCTCCGACCCACGCTTCGCGCCCGATCAGCGGTCCGCCGCGGCGTTCGACGCCGCGTTGGATGTCCTGAGCAGCCGGGCCAAGGCCGTCGGCGCCCTGCGCACCGACATGACCGTCGCCGAGATCCGGCTCCTGGCGGTGGGGGCCGCCGTCACCGCGCGGGA
>NZ_MRUJ01000354.1:0-3170 GCF_002099325.1 Frankia sp. KB5
CGCCCGCCCGAACTGCCCAGGGTCGAGGACATGGTAGGCCTGTTCATCAACACCGTGCCGATCCGGGTGCCGCTCGACCCCGCCCAGCCGGTCGCCGAGATGCTTACGGCGCTGCAGGCCCGCCAGACGGCGCTGATGTCCTGCCACTACCTGGGCCTTGCCGAGATCCAGCGGATCACCGGCCCCGGCGCCACCTTCGACACGCTGCTGGCCTACGAGAACTACCCGCTCGACTCGTCGTGGGTCTCCGCGATGGCTGACGACCGCGACCTGACGATCACCCCGGCCGGGGGGCACGAGGCGCCGCACTATCCGCTCGCGCTGGCCGTGGTCCCTGGCCGGGACCGGCTGGAGCTGCGGCTGTCCTACCAGYCCGAGGTGTACGAGCGGGAGATGGCCGAGGGGCTGGCCGCCGCCATGGTGCGGGTGCTGGCGGCGATCGCCGCCGACCCGGCCGCCCGTGTCGGCACGGTCGGCATCCTGGACGAGACGGGCCGGGATCTGGTGATCCGGCGGTGGAACGACACCGCGGTGCCGGTGGACGCCGGGTCGCTGGTCACGGCGTTCGAGCGACGCGTCGCCGAGCATCCGCACGCCGTCGCCATCGACGGGGACGTCACGCTGACCTACCAGGAGCTGAACGCGCGCGCCGACCGGCTCGCCCGTCTGCTGGCCACGCTCGGCGTGGGCACCGAGAGCCTGGTCGGGGTGCTGATGGAGCGGTCGGCCGAGCTGGTGGTGGCGCTGCTCGGGGTGGTGAAGGCGGGCGCCGCCTATGTGCCGCTGGATGCCGCCAACCCGCTGGAGCGGATGAAGGCCGTGATCGCCGAGGCCGCACCCGTGGCGCTGCTGGTCGGCCAGGCCACGATCGACCACCCGATGACCCGCGAGGGCGGCCTGCCCGCCGCCAACATCGTCCGGGTCCCCTCGGAGGTGCCGGCCGGCGACGGCCCCTTCCCGGTTGCCCCGGCCGCGGCCAACCTGGCGTACGTCATGTACACCTCGGGATCGACGGGGGTGCCGAAGGGAGTGGCGGTCACCCACGGCAACGTGGTCGGCTTCTGCCTGGATGGCGCCTGGCCCGCCGAGGTGACCGAGCGGGTCATGGTGCAGGCCAACCACGCCTTCGACGCCTCCACCTACGAGGTGTGGGTGCCGCTGCTGCGCGGCGGCACCGTCGTGGTCGCGCCGGCCGGTGACCTGGATGCCGCCGACCGGGAGCGGTTCATCGCCGCCCACCGGATCACCAACGTCCACGCGACCGCCGGCCTGTTCGCCGCGCTGGGCGAGCAGACCCCGCACATCTTCGCCGGGGTACGCGAGGTGTCGACCGGCGGCGACGTGGTCTCGGCGGCCGCGGTGAGGACTCTGCTGGAGACCCATCCGGACATGGTCGTGCGGTCCACCTACGGGCCGACCGAGACGACCGCCTTCGCCACCCACCTCCCCTTCACCGCGGGCGACCAGGTGCCGGCGTCGGTGCCGATCGGCCGCCCGCTGGACAACACCCGGATCTACGTGCTGGACGGCTTCCTGCAGCCGATCCCGCCCGGCGTCGGGGGAGAACTGTACGTGGCCGGCGGCGGGCTGGCCCGTGGCTATCTCAATCGTCCCGCGTTGACCGGGGAGCGGTTCGTGGCCTGCCCGTTCGGGGGGTCGGGGGAGCGCATGTACCGCACGGGTGACCTGGCCCGGTGGACCGGCGATGGTGGGCTGGTGTTCGCGGGGCGGGCGGATGCGCAGGTGAAGATCCGTGGTTTCCGGATCGAGCTGAGCGAGATCGAGAACGTGCTGTCCGGCTGCCCGGGGGTCGCGCGGGTCGCGGTGGTAGCCCACACCAGCCAGGCCGACCACAGCCAACTGGTCGCCTACGTGGTGCCCGCCGAGGGGGAGAGCGTGACGGGCTCCGCGGTGCGGAGGTACGCGGCGGGACGGCTGCCGGACTACATGGTCCCCGCCGCCGTCGTCCCGCTGGCGGAGCTGCCGCTGACCGGCAACGCCAAGCTGGACCGGGCGGCCCTGCCCGCGCCGGACTTCGGCCGCATGGCGACCGGGCGCGAGCCGCGCACGCCGATCGAGGAGGTGCTGTGCTCGCTGTTCGTCGACGTGCTGAAGCTGGAGTGGATCGGGGCCGACGACAACTTCTTCGAGTTGGGTGGCGACTCCCTGCTGGCGATGCGGCTGCTCGCCCGGGTACGGGCCGTCCTCGACGTCGAGGTGGGAATCCGCACCCTGTTCACCGGCGCCACCCCGGCGGCGGTGGCCCGTGTGGTCGAGGCCGGTGGCCGCTCGCGGCCCGAGCTGGTTGCCGGGGTACGGCCGGACCCGGCGCCGCTGTCGTTCGGCCAGGCCCGGATGTGGTTCCTCAACCAGTTGGAGGAGGGACGGGCGGTCTACAACGTGCCGCTCGCGCTGAAGCTGACCGGGCAGCTCGACCGGTGGGCGCTGCAGGCCGCGCTGGCCGACGTCGCGGCGCGTCACGAAAGCCTGCGGACGGTCTTCCCTGACGTCGACGGCGTGCCGGGTCAGCACCTGCTGGACGAGACGGTGGGCCGCCCGGAACTGGTGATGGTGGCGGTGACCGAGGCGGAGCTGCCGTCGCTGATGGCCGCCGAGTTGGGGCGCGGGTTCGACGTGGGCAGCGAGCCGCCGCTGCGGGTACGGCTGTTCACGCTGTCCCCCCGGGAGCACGTGCTGCTGCTGGTGGCGCACCACATCGCCTCCGACGGCTGGTCGATGGGCGTGCTGGCCCGCGACCTGTCGGTGGCCTACACCGCCAGGCTGCGTGGGCGGGTACCGCAGTGGACCAGATTGCCGCTCCAGTACGCCGACTACGCGGTGTGGCAGCGCGCGGTGCTGGGCGATCTGTCCGACCCGGCGAGCCTGATCAGCGAGCAGCTCGCGTACTGGCGGGAGGCACTCGCCGACATCCCCGCGGAGCTGGCCCTGCCGGTCGACCGCCCGCGCCCGCCGGTGCCGAGCTTCACGGGCGGCGCGGTGCCGATCCGGATCGGCGCGCAGACCCACGAGCGGCTTGTCCGGCTGGCCCGGGGGCGGCGGGCAACGCTGTTCATGGTGGTGCAGGCCGCAGTTGCGCTGCTGCTGTCTCGCCTTGGCGGGGGCAACGACATCCCGATCGGCACCGCAGTGGCGGGCCGGGGCGAGGCCGC
>NZ_MRUJ01000036.1:0-18065 GCF_002099325.1 Frankia sp. KB5
CACCGCGACCACCACGCACGCCGCCGCGGGGACTACGGCCGTCCTGCCGACCCATCCTCCGGGCCCCGTCCTGACCGTCTGGGTGCTCACCAGGGTGGGGATGCACGGCGCGGTCGCGATCGGGATGCTGTTCACCGCCCTGGGCACGCTGGTCGTCCCCGCCGTCTCGATCGCGGTGCGCTCGTTGTGCCATGAGACGGCCGCCCGGCGCCTGGTCCCCGTCCTCGTCCTGGCCCCGTGGAACGGATGGATGGCGGCGTCCCCGGACGCCGTCACGGCTACCCTGGCCACCCTGGCCGTCGCGGTGGGGGTGGTCGGATGCGAACCGGGTCGGCGCTCGATGTGGTGGGCGCTGGCAAGCGGGCTGCTGCTCGGCCTCGCGGGGCTGTTCGGCTACGCCTCGGTCTGGCTTGGCGTGGCGGTCGCGGCGGCCTACTTCGTCCGCCGTCGCCCGATCCTCAACGTCATGACCGGCCTGGGCGCGCTCCTGCCGCTGTGGCTCTTCTACGCGTGGGGTTTCTCCTGGCCCGACGGGCTGGCCCTGGCGAGCGCGCCACGGCCGGGGCTCGCCGGCACGCTGGCCTGGATCGCCGTGGATCTGACCGTGGTCGTCCTCGTCGGCGGGCCGGTTCTCGTCCGGGCGGCGCGCCGCCTGCGGCTGACCCCGGGCTGGCCGCTGCTGGTGGGGGCCGGCGCGACGATGCTGTTCGCGACGGTCCTCGGACTGGCCGAGGGCGACGTCGAAGAGTCCTGGCTGCCGGTTTTCCCCTGGTTGCTGGTGGCCGCGGTGGCGCCCCGTCCCCGACCGGAACTGCCTGGGGACAAGCTACGGGCGGGAAACCTGCCGGTGGTACTGATGTCCCTCGGCGCCCTGAGCGCGCTCGCGCTGCGGCTCTGCCTCGCCGGCGGCACCGGCTGACGGATCCCGTCGTCGACCCAGCTCGTCGCGGAGGATGTCGGGCTCGAGGAAGATGCGCAGCGGAACCGCCACCGCGGCCCGCAGCGCCGCCTCCGCGCCGTTGATGGTGGCGGCCACCTCGGGCATCGCCAGTTCCGCCCCGATACCGATCTTGGCGGCGACGAGCAGCTCGTCCGGCCCGAGGTGCAGCGTGCGCAGGTGGATGACCGTGGCGACGCCCGGGGCGGCGGCGAGCGTGCGGCGGATGGTGGCGACCATTGCCGGGGCTGCGGCCTCGCCCACCARCATGCCGTACGCCTCGGTCGCCACGATGACGGCCACGATCAGCAGGAGCACGCCGATGGCCAGCGTTCCCGCGCCGTCCCAGATCGGGTCGTCTAGTGCCAGCGTCAGTCCGACCCCGAGCAACGCGAAGATCAGCCCCAGCTCGGCTGCCAGGTCCTCCAGCAGGACGATGGGCAGTTCCGGGGCCCGCGCCTCCCGAATAAACCGCCACCAGGACCGGTCGCCCTTCGTCTTCTTCGACTCGCGCATGGCGGTCGCGAAGGAGTAGGACTCCAGCAGCACCGCGATCAGCAGGACGACGACCGCGACCAGCCCGCTCTCCAGCTCATGCGGATGGCGCAGCTTCTCGACGCCCTCATACACCGAGAACAGCCCGCCGAGGCTGAACAACACGATCCCGACCAGGAAGCCGGCGATGTAACGCGCCCGCCCGTACCCGAAGGGATGCTCCTCGTCCGGCGGCTGGACGGAACGTTTCTGGCCGAGCAGGAGCAGGCCCTGGTTGCCGGAGTCGGCCACCGAGTGGATGGACTCGGCCAACATCGACGACGACTGAGTGACCAGGAACGCGACGAACTTCGCCAGCGCGATACCCAGATTGGCGGCCAGTGCCGCCATTACCGCCTTGGTGCCGCCCTGCGTACTCACAAAGGTTCTCCGTTCGGTTCCCGGCGCAGGGTCCCTGCTCAGGCCAGGGTGATGAGCTCGGCCAGATCGGGTGACCAGTTGTCCTCGACCCCGTCCGGCAGCATCAGGACCTTCTGCGGGTCGAGTGCCTCGACGGCCCCCGGGTCGTGGGTGACTAGGACGACCGAGCCCCGGTACGTGGCGAGCGCGGCAAGCAYCTCGTCGCGCGAGGCGGGGTCGAGGTTGTTCGTCGGCTCATCGAGCAGGAGGACGTTGGCGGAGCTGCAGACCAGTCCGGCGAGCGCGAGGCGGGTCTTCTCGCCGCCGGACAGGGTCTCGGCGCGCTGCTCCACGCTGTCTCCGCTGAACAGGAACGCGCCCAGGATGCGACGCAGCTCCACGTCCGACGTCCCCGGCGCGGCGGCCCGCATGTTGTCCAGCACCGAGCGGCTGGTGTCCAGCGTCTCGTGTTCCTGCGCGTAGTACCCGAGACGTAGACCGTGACCGGGATGCACCTGGCCGACGTCGGGTGCCTCCTGGCCCGCCAGGATGCGCAGCAGCGTGGTCTTGCCGGCACCGTTCAGCCCGAGGACCACGACCCGCGAGCCGCGGTCGATCGCGAGGTCCACACCGGTGAACACCTCCAGCGAGCCGTAGGACTTCGACAGTCCGGTGGCGGTCAGCGGCGTGCGGCCGCACGGAGCCGGGTCCGGGAAGCGCAGCTTGGCCACCCGGTCCGCGACGCGCGCCTCGGCGAGCCCGGCCGCGAGCCGCTCGGCCCGCCGGTCCATCTGATGGGCGGCCCGCGCCTTGGTCGCCTTGGCGCGCATCTTGTCGGCCTGCGCCTTCAGCGAGTCGATCTTCTTCTCGGCATTGGCGCGTTCCCGGCGACGGCGGCGCTCGTCCAGCTCGCGCTGGTTGAGGTAGGTCTTCCAGTTCACGTTGTAGACGTCGAGGGTGGCCCGGTTGGCGTCGAGGTGGAAGACCTTGTTCACGCACTTGTCGAGCAGGTCGACGTCGTGGCTCACCACGATCAGGCCGCCCGTGTGGGCGCGCAGGAAGTCCCGCAGCCACCCGATCGAGTCGGCGTCGAGGTGGTTCGTCGGCTCGTCGAGCAGCAGGGTCGCGTCGGCGTTGCCGGACCCGGCGAACAGGATGCGGGCGAGTTCGACCCGCCGCCGCTGCCCACCGGACAGGGTGCCGATGGGCTGGGCGAGCACCCGATCGGCCAGGCCCAGCGACGAGCAGATCCGGGCAGCCTCCGCCTCGGCGGCATAACCGCCGAGCGTCCCGAATCGCTCCTCCAGGCTGCCGTAGCGGCGGATCGCCGCGTCCCGCGCCGTGGCGTCGACCAGCTCGGCCATCTCCAGCTGCAGCTTCTCCATCTCGCGCAGGAGAACGTCGAGACCGCGCGCCGACAGCACCCGATCACGGGCGGTGTCGGCCAGATCGCCGGTACGCGGGTCCTGGGGGAGGTAACCCATCTCACCCCGGATGTCGACGGTGCCGGCGAACGGCAGCCCCTCCCGGGCAAGCACCTTCAGCAACGTTGTCTTGCCGGCCCCGTTGCGCCCGACGAGACCGATCCGGTCGTTCGGCTGCACCCGGAAGGATACGGGCTCGATCAGAGTGCGGGCTCCGGCACGCAGTTCGAGCTCGGACACAATGATCATCGAGGTAGGGCCTCTTTCGGGCTTCCAGACAACGCCGGGCGAGCGTCAGAGCGTTACACCGGCGACGTCGGGTTGACACGGACAACGGCGGGGACCCCACCAGAGCACGGCGAACCGGGACGACCGAGGTCGGGCACGGGGTAGGTCGGGCACGGGGTAGACCGCGCACCGTGCCCACCAGGGACGGCACGGTCGGGCGCGCGACGATCACGATACGACGATGCTCATGACCTCAAGAGTACGGAAGCCATCGGGCGCCGTGGCCGCCGGATAGCCCTCGAACAGGTCCGCCACGCGCCAGAGCGTAAGGTGCCCCGTGCGCCCACGGTCACCCGCCGTCGTCCGGGTGGCCGCGCGCCGGCCAGGCCGCTGCCCGCCCGCCACGAGAACATGGGCGACGTCCGTCCACCGCCCAGCCGCATGCGTCGCCGCGCAGGCGCACCGATCGAAAGGCACACCATGTCGACGCTCCTCGTGACCGGAGCCGCCGGGTTCATCGGATCGAACTTCGTCCGCTACTGGCGGACGCGGCATCCGGAGGACGCGGTCGTGGCGCTCGACGCCCTGACCTACGCCGGCTGCCGGGAGAACCTCGCCGACGTCGCGGACCGCGTCACGTTCGTCCACGGCGACATCCGTGACCAGGAGCTCGTCGAGTCGGTGCTGCGGGAGCACTCCGTGGACGTGGTGGTGAACTTCGCCGCCGAGTCGCACAACAGCCTGGCGATCATCCGCCCCGGCGAGTTCTTCGCGACGAACGTGATGGGTACCCAGACCCTGCTCGAGGCGGCACGCACGGTCGGGGTGGCCCGCTTCCACCAGATCTCCACCTGCGAGGTCTACGGCGACATGGACCTCAACGACCCCGGTGCCTTCACCGAGGACTCCCCCTACCTCCCCCGCACGCCCTACAACGCGGCGAAGGCCGGCGGGGACCACGCCGTACGCGCCTACGGCTTCACCTACAACCTCCCCGTGACGATCACCAACTGCTCGAACAACTACGGTCCCTACCAGTTCCCGGAGAAGGTCATCCCCCTGTTCGTAACCCGGGCGCTGCAGGGCGAGTCGCTCCCGATGTACGCCTCCACCACGAACCGGCGCGAGTGGCTGCACGTGATGGACCACTGCCGGGCGATCGACGCGGTTCTGGACCGTGGGCGGCTCGGCGAGACCTACCACGTCGGATCCGGCGTCGAGGCGGACATCGAGACGATCGCCGACACGGTGCTCGCCGAGCTCGGTCTGCCCGCGTCGTTGAAGACGATCGTGCCCGACCGCCCCTCGCACGACCGCCGCTACCTGCTGGACTCCACCAAGCTGCGGACCGAGCTGGGCTGGACGCCGTTGATCGACTTCGCCGAGGGCATGCGGTCGACCATCGCCTGGTACAAGGAGAACGAAGCCTGGTGGCGTCCGCTGCTCGGTCGCTCCCCGGTCTCCGAAACGGCCTGGACGAGCTGACGGCTCCAGCCGAGCTGAGGCGTCAGCCGCCGGTCAGCGATGCGTACAGCCGCGCGGTGCGCTCGGCGATCGCCGCCCAGCCGAACTCGGTGACGGCCCGGTCCCGGCCCGCATGGCCCATCGCGGCCGCCCGGACCGGGTCCGCGAGCACCTCGTTGACGGCCCCGGCCAGCGCGCCGGGGTCGCCGGGCGGCACCAGCAGACCGGTGACGCCGTCGTCGACGACCTCGGGAATGCCACCGACCCGGGAGGCGACGACCGCGGTGCCGCACGCCATCGCCTCCAGGTTGACGATGCCGAGCGGCTCGTAGACCGACGGGCAGACGAACACGGTGGCATGGCTGAGCAGCTGGATCACCTCCGGCTTCGTCAGCATCCCGGGCAGCCAGACCACGCCGTCGCGGCCTGCGCGCAGGCCCTCGACCAGGTCGGTGATCTCCGTGAGCAGCGCAGGGGTGTCCGGGGCCCCGGCACAGAGCACGAGCTGCGCCCGGGGGTCGATCGCCGCAGCCGCCCGCAGCAGCACCGGCAGCCCCTTCTGCCGGGTAATCCGCCCCACGAAGATCACCGTCGGCCGGGCCGGATCCACCCCGTGACGTTCCAGCACGTCGGTCGCGGTGTCCGGACGGTACTCGTCGGTGTCGATGCCATTGCGGATGACGTGCACACGGGCCGGATCGACCGCCGGGTAGGCATCGAGGATGTCCACGCGCATGCCCGCGCTGACCGCGACCACGGCGGCCGCCGACTCGATCGCGACCCGCTCGCACCAGGACGACACCCGGTAGCCCCCGCCCAGCTGCTCGGCCTTCCAGGGACGCCGGGGCTCCAGCGAGTGCGAGGTCATCACGTGCGGGACGCCGCCGAGCAGCGCGGCGAGATGGCCACCGAGATTCGCGTACCAGGTGTGCGAGTGGATCACATCCGCGCCGACCGCCGCGGCGGCCATGGACAGGTCCATCGACACGGTCCGCAGCGCGTCGTTCGCGTCGGCGAGCGCGGCCCAGCCCCGGTGCGCCGCGACCGCGGCGACCCCCGGGGCACCCRCCCTCTCGACCACCGGTCGGTCGACGGCGCCGGTCGACGGCGCCGCACCCGCGGGCCCGCCGCCCGCCGACCCGCCGCCCGGCGCCGGCCCCTCGCGGTGGACGGTGAGGTCGACAAGCCGGGCGAGCTCCCGGCTCAGGTACTCGACGTGCACACCCGCCCCGCCGTAGACGTCCGGGGGGTACTCCCGGGTGAGCATGGCGACGCGCATGTGCGGTCTCTCCCAACGGTGCCGTGACGGGACGGGTGCAAACGGGACGGGTGCGGGCGGTGGAGGCGAGGAGCGGGGCGGGTGCGGGCGGATGGGGCGGATGGCGGCCGGTTCAGTCGGCGATCGTGACGCCCTTGCCGACGACGGTGATGCCCTGCTCGCTCACGGTGTAGCCGCGGGCGCGGTCCCGGTCCTTGTCCACCCCGACCTGGGCGCCCGCCGGCACGTGCACGTTCTTGTCCAGGATGGCGTCGCGGACGACGGCCCCCCGGCCGACGAGCACGTTGTCCATGAGCACCGTGTGGTCGACCTCGGCCCAGGAGCTCACCCGCACTCCCGGGGACAGCACCGACGAGCGCACCGTGYCCCCGGAGATGATGACTCCATTGCTGACGATGCTGTTCACGGCCGTGCCGGTGCGCTGCAGGCCGTCGTGCACGAACTTCGCCGGTGGCAGCGAGGGGATGCTGGTGAGGATCGGCCACTCCCGGTTGTAGAGGTTGAACACCGGGTCGAGCGCACACAGATCCATCTGCGCCTCGAAGTACGAGTCGACGGTGCCGACGTCGCGCCAGTAGCCGCGGTCACGCACCGTCGTGCCCGGGACGACGTTGCCGGCGAAGTCGTACACCGCCGCCGCCCGCTGGGCCACGAGCATCGGGATGATGTTCCCGCCCATGTCGTGGACGCTGTCCTCGTCCGCGGCGTCCTTGCGCAGGGCGTCGATCAGCACGTCCGTCGAGAAGACGTAGTTACCCATCGAGGCGAACGTCTCCTCGGGGCTACCCGGCAGACCCGGCGGATCGGCGGGCTTCTCCAGGAACGCCTCGATCGTGCGGCCGTCGGGCGCCGTCTGGATGACCCCGAACGCCCTGCCCTCGGATCTCGGCACCCGCAGCCCGGCGACGGTGACGCCGGCTCCGCTGTCGAGATGCTGGGCGACCATCTGCCGCGGGTCCATCCGGTACACATGGTCCGCGCCGAAGACCACGACGATGTCCGGGGCGTCGTCGTAGACGAGGTTCAGCGACTGGTGGATGGCGTCGGCGCTGCCGGCGAACCATCGCGGCCCCAGCCGCTGCTGCGCCGGCACCGGCGTGACGTAGTTGCCGAGCAGGTTGCTCATCCGCCATGTCGTCGTGATGTGCCGGTCGAGACTGTGGCTCTTGTACTGGGTCAGGACCGCGATGYGCAGGTAGCCCGCGTTCACCAGGTTGGACAGCACGAAGTCGATCAGGCGGTACAGCCCGCCAAAGGGGACGGCGGGCTTCGCCCGGTCCGCGGTCAGCGGCGCCAGCCGCCGTCCGGCACCCCCGGCCAGCACCAGACCGAGGACCCGCGGGCTCGGCACAGACAGGCTCCCGTCTTCCGGCTCGATCTCCGAACGACCGGCGGGGCCGGACACCACGCCACGAGGCGGGAAGCCCGCCGAAATGGGCCGATGACGACGCCGATCGCCTGGTTCCGACCCTACAAGCCTGGCGGGCGGATACGGGCGGAGTGAGCGGTGGTTGCTGGGTAGCCAGCCGTACGTTGCGCGAACCCCACCGGTTGTTCATCCAGTGGGCCGGGGGGACGTCAGACGTTGAAGCCGAGCGCGCGCAGCTGCTCGCGACCGTCGTCGGTGATCTTGTCCGGCCCCCACGGCGGCATCCAGACCCAGTTGATGGTCACGTCCGCGGCCAGCCCGTCCGGGCCGTCGACCAGGGCGGAGCGGGTCTGGTCCTCGATGACGTCGGTGAGCGGGCAGGCCGCCGAGGTCAGCGTCATGTCGAGGGTGACGGTGTTGTCGTCGGCGACGTGGATGCCGTAGACGAGGCCGAGGTCGACGACGTTGATGCCGAGTTCCGGGTCGACGACGTCGCGCATCGCCTCCTCGATGTCCTCGAAGCTGGCGAGCTCCGGCGGGGCGTCCGGTCCCGTCGGGTCCGGGTCCAGCACCGGCTTCGGGACCCCGGCGGGCTGATCCGCCGCCTCGGCGGTTTCTCCCGTCGCGGCCGAGCGCGTCTCGGTCACCGTCTCGCTCATGGCTTCTCCTGCTCGGGTACGTCGAGGGGGGCGACGCGGGGGTACGCGACAGAGGTGGATGCGCCGGCGACGGCGACACTCGGATCCATCGCCTTAGCGGTCGCGTCCTTCCACGCCATCCAGGACAGCAGGGCACATTTCACCCGGGCGGGGTACTTGGAGACGCCGGCGAACGCCACGGCGTCCTCCAGCACGTCCTCGTCACCCTCGATGGTGCCCCGCGACTGCATCAGCGCCAGGAACTCGCGTTCGAGCTTCAGCGCCGCGTCGACCGACTTGCCGATCACGAGGTCGCTCATGACGCTCGCCGACGCCTGACTGATCGAACAGCCCTCGCTCTCGTAGGAGACGTCCTCGACGACCCCGTCCGAGACCTTCACCCGCAGGGTCACCTCGTCGCCGCAGGTCGGGTTGACGTGGTGCACTTCGGCGTCGAAGGGATCCCGCAGCCCCCGGTGGAGCGGGTTGCGGTAGTGGTCCAGGATGATCTCCTGGTACATGGAGTCGAGTTTCACCTCAGAAAGAACCTCCGGACCCCGTGCAGTCCTTCCACCAGGGCGTCGACCTCGCCGGTCGTCGTGTAGAGGTGGAACGACGCGCGGGTCGTCGCAGGTACCCCGAACCGCAGGCAGRCCGGCCGGGCGCAGTGGTGCCCGACCCGCACGGCAATGCCGCGCTCGTCGAGGATCTGTCCGACGTCGTGGGGATGGATCGGCCGGCCGTCGTCCTCGTGCAGCACAAAGGAGATCGCCCCGCCGCGGGCGTCCGCCGCCGGCGGACCGATGATCCGCAACCCCGGCACCTCGGCGAAGGCGTCCAGCGCGTAGGCCGTCACCGCGTGCTCGTGCTCGGCGACGGCCGGCATGCCGAGCGCGGTCAGGTAGTCGACGGCCGCGCCGAGCCCGACCACCTGGGCAATCATCGGGGTGCCGGCCTCGAACCGGTGCGGCGGCGCCGCGTAGGTCGAGCCCTCCATGGTGACAAGCTCGATCATCTCGCCGCCGCCGAGGAAGGGCGGCATGACCCCAAGCAGCTCGTAGCGTCCCCAGAGCACCCCGACCCCGGTGGGCGCGCACATCTTGTGCCCGGTGAAGGCCAGGAAGTCCACCCCGAGCTCGGTGACGTCGACCGGGTTGTGYGGTACCGACTGGGAGCCGTCGAGCACGGTCAGCGCGCCGACCTCGCGGGCCCGCGCCACCACCTGCGCGACCGGGTTGATCGTGYCGAGAATGTTCGACTGGTGGACGAAGGCGACGACCTTCGCCCGCTCGGTGATGATCGAATCGAGGTTGCTCAGGTCGAGCCGGCCGTCGTCGGTCAGCCCGATCCAGCGCAGCGTCGCCCCGGTGCGCCGGGCCAGCATCTGCCACGGCACGAGATTGGAGTGATGCTCCATCTCGGTGACGACGATCTCGTCACCCGGGCCGACCCGGAACCGCTCCGCCTCGGCGCCGGCGGCCCCGGCGTTGCTCATCGCGTAGGCGACGAGGTTCAGCGCCTCCGAGGAGTTCTTGGTGAACACCACCTCCCGGCGGTCGCCCGCCCCGATGAAGGCGGCGACCTTGTCCCGGGAGGCCTCGTACAGCCCGGTGGCCTCCTCGGCCAGCACGTGGATGCCGCGGTGCACGTTGGCGTTGTGCAGCTCGTAGTAGGTCCGCTCGGCGTCGAGCACCGCCAGCGGCTTCTGCGAGGTGGCGGCGCTGTCGAGGTAGACCAGCGGCCGGTCGCCGTGCACCGTGCGGGCCAGGACGGGGAAGTCCCGGCGGACCTGCTCGACGTCGAACCCGCCGACGAGCCGGGGTCCGGACCCCGGGCGCACGGCCGCGTCGGTCAGCGTCATGACACCGCTCCCACGCCGGCCGGCGTGGCCGCGCCGCCACCCTTGACGTAGCGGTCGTAGCCGGACTCCTCCAGCACGGCGGCCAGTTCCGGGCCGCCCTCGTCGACGATCCGCCCCGCCGCCATGACGTGGACGAACTCGGGACGGATGTAGCGCAGGATGCGGGTGTAGTGGGTGATGAGCAGGATGCCCGTCTCCCCCTTGGCCCGCACCGACTCGATACCTGCGGAGACGATGCGCAGCGCGTCGACGTCGAGGCCGGAGTCGGTCTCGTCCAGCACGGCGATCTTCGGCTTGAGCAACGCCATCTGCAGGATCTCGTGACGCTTCTTCTCGCCGCCGGAGAAGCCCTCGTTGACGTTGCGCTCGGCGAACGCCGGGTCCATCTCGAGCGCGGCCATGGAGGTCTTGACCTCCTTGACCCAGGTCCGCAGCTTCGGCGCCTCGCCGCGCACGGCCGTGACCGAGGAGCGCAGGAAGTTCGACACCGAGACCCCGGGGATCTCCACCGGGTACTGCATCGCCAGGAAGATCCCGGCCCGGGCCCGGGCGTCGACGCTCATCGCGAGGACGTCCTCGCCGTCGAGCGTGATGCTGCCCTCGGTGACCGTGTACTTGGGATGGCCCGCGATCGAATAGGACAGCGTCGACTTACCCGACCCGTTCGGCCCCATAATCGCGTGCGTCTCGCCCTTGCGGACGGTCAGGTCCACCCCGCGCAGGATCTCGCGCGTGCCCTCGCCGTCCGTCTCCACCGAGACATGCAGATTGCGGATCTCCAGTGTGGACACCGCTGCCGTCACCCTCGTTCCGGGTTCGAATGTGTGACGTCGACGAGCACGTCGTCGCCGTCGATGGTCACTGCGTACGTGGGCACCGGCTCAATCGCCGGCAGGCTCAGCGGGACGCCGCTGGCCAGGTCGAACTGGGACCCGTGCAGCCAGCACTCGATCTTGCCGTCCTCGGCCTCGCCCTGGGAGAGCATCACGTCGGCGTGCGAGCACTCGTCACGCACGGCGTAGACCGCCCCGCCCGACCGCACCACGCACACCGGCACGCCCTCGATCTCGGTGCCGATCGCGGTGCCCTCGGCGAGGTCCGCGGCGGCACACACCCGGTGCCACCGCGGGGCGACCGAGGAGCCGCCCGCGGCAGAACCGCCGGTCGCGGTCGTCATCCGCCCACCTCCACCGACAACTCCGCCGACGACGGCTCCGCAGCCTCGTCCGGGAGGTCGGCCGACAGCTCGCCGGCAATCTTGATCATGATGCGTTCCCGCAGCTCCGGCACGTCGATCCGGTCGATGATCTCGGCGAAGAAACCGTGCACCACGAGCCGGCGGGCCTCCTCGGGCGAGATCCCCCGCGACTGCAGGTAGAACAGCGCCTCGTCATCGAACCGGCCGGTGGCACTGGCGTGACCGGCACCGGTGACCTCACCGGTGAGGATCTCCAGGTTCGGGACCGAGTCGGCCCGCGCGCCGTCGGTGAGCACGAGATTGCGGTTGAGCTCGTAGGTGTCCGTGCCCACGGCGCCGGCGCCGATGAGGACGTCGCCGATCCACACCGCGTGGGCGGCGTCCCCGCGCAGCGCGCCCTTGTAGGTGACCCGGCTGCGGCAGGAACGCGGCTCGTGCGTGACGAGCAGCCGGTGCTCCTGGTGCTGGCCGGCATCGGTGAAGAACACGCCGTAGAGCTCGGCGTCGCCGCCGGGCCCGCGGTAGTCCACGGTCGGGTTGAGCCGCACCAGATCACCGCCGAGGGTGATGGTGAACGAGCGCAGCCGAGCGTCGCGCCCCAGCGAGTAGGCGTGCGCGCCGAGGTGCACGGCGTCGTCGTCCCAGTCCTGCAGGGTGATGAAGGTGAGCGAGGCGCCGTGCCCCACGTACACCTCGACGTTGCCGGCGTAGGTGGCGCTGCCGGTGTGGTCGAGCACCACGGTGGCGGACGCAAACGGGCCCACTTCGACGAGGACGTGACCGTAGGCCACCCCGCCCGGGGAGCCGCGCCGCCCGCCGTCGCCGCTCGTCGCGACGAACCCGGCCGGGGACCTGGGGCTCTCACCGTGCAGGTGCACGACCACCGGCTCGGTGAGCGCGGCCTCGGCCGGGACGGTGACGGCGAGCGCGCCCGCCGACCGGGTCAGGGCGAAGGCGGCCACCCGGTCGGCCGGGGTCAGCACCCGACCGATCCGGGCGTCGGCGGCGGCGAGCTGCTCCACCTCGACCCCCGCGGGCGCGGTGACCGACACGGAGACCTTGCCGTCGGCCTCGGGGCCGGTCGGCAGTCCGCGCAGCCGGCGCAGCGGGGTGAACCGCCACGCCTCCTCGCGTCCGGTGGGCACGGCGTGGTCGAGCGGGTTACGGGACCGTACGGGACGGGGTACGGCACCGGAGGCGGCCGGGGGCCGACCGGTGGCGTCGATGACGACCATCAGCCGACCGCACCTTCCATCTGCAGCTCGATGAGGCGGTTGAGCTCGAGGGCGTACTCCATGGGCAGCTCCCGGGCGATCGGCTCGACGAAGCCGCGCACGACCATCGCCATCGCCTCCTCCTCGGACAGACCCCGGCTCATCAGGTAGAACAGCTGGTCCTCGCCGACCTTGGAGACGCTCGCCTCGTGCCCGATGGAGGCGTCGTCCTCGCGCACGTCAACGTAGGGGTAGGTGTCCGAGCGGCTCACCGTGTCGACGAGCAACGCGTCGCACTTGACCGTCGAGCGGGAGGCCGACGAGCCCTCGTTGATCTGGACGAGCCCGCGGTAGGACGTCCGCCCGCCGCCGCGGGCCACCGACTTGGAGACGATCGTCGAGGAGGTGCGGGGCGCGGCGTGCACCATCTTCGCGCCCGCGTCCTGGTGCTGACCGGCACCGGCGAAGGCGATGGAGAGCACCTCGCCCTTGGCGTGCTCGCCGAGCAGCCACACGGCCGGGTACTTCATCGTCACCTTGGAACCGATGTTGCCGTCGATCCACTCCATGGTGCCGCCCTCGTGGCAGGCGGCACGCTTGGTGACCAGGTTGTAGACGTTGTTCGACCAGTTCTGGATGGTCGTGTACCGGCAGCGCGCGTTCTTCTTCACGACGATTTCGACGACCGCCGAGTGCAGCGAGTCCGACGAGTAGACCGGCGCCGTGCAGCCCTCGACGTAGTGCACGTAGGCGCCCTCGTCGACGATGATCAGCGTCCGCTCGAACTGGCYCATGTTCTCGGTGTTGATCCGGAAGTAGGCCTGCAGCGGGATCTCGACCTGCACGCCCGGCGGCACGTAGATGAAGGATCCGCCCGACCACACCGCCGTGTTCAGCGCGGCGAACTTGTTGTCCCCGACCGGGATCACCGAGCCGAAGTACTCCTGGAACAGCTCCGGATGCTCACGCAGCCCGGAGTCGGTGTCCAGGAAGAGGACACCCTGCTCCTCGAGGTCCTCCCGGATCTTGTGGTAGACGACCTCGGACTCGTACTGGGCGGCGACCCCGGCAATGAGGCGCTGCTTCTCCGCCTCGGGAATGCCGAGCCGGTCGTAGGTCGCCCGGATGTCCTCGGGTAGGTCCTCCCACTCCTCGGCCTGCTTCTCGGTGGAGCGGACGAAGTACTTGATGTTGTCGAAGTCGATGCCCGACAGGTCGGCACCCCAGGTCGGCATGGGCTTGCGCTCGAACAGCCGCAGCCCCTTGAGGCGCAGGTCGGTCATCCACGACGGCTCGGACTTCTTGGCCGAGATGCCGCGGACAACCGCCTCGGACAGGCCGCGCTCCACGTCGGCGGCGTAGGCGTCGGTGTCAGCCCATCCGAACCGATAGGAACCAAGGCCTTCCAGGGCGGTCTCGGCAGAGGTGGTCATAGGGCGAAACCCTCCGAAGACGAGGATGGTGGACAGGCCAGGGACGCGGGCCGGGCCGGGCCGGATCCGGCCACGGCGGAATCGGGCAGCACCCGAGCGGAGCCGTCCTTCCCGGACCCGCTCTGATCGGACCCGTTCCGATCGGACCGGGCACGCGAAGCCATGCCGGGCGCCGTGCCCGCGGGCGGATGATCCGCGGCGGTGTGGCTCACGGCAGTGTGACCCGCGGGCGGGTGACCCGCGGGGATGTGGGTCGTGCAGACGCCGTCGCCGTGCGCGATCGTCGCCAGGCGCTGCACGTGGGTGTCGAGCACGCGGGCCAGCACCGCGGTCTCGGCGTCGCACAACGCCGGGAAGCGCTCCGCGACGAACTGGACCGGGCAGTGATGCTGGCAGATCTGCAGACCGGTGGGCAGCTCGGAGACGCTGGCGGTGTACCCGGCGGCGGTCATCGCCTCGGCGAGCGCCGCCGGGCGATCCGCCGGCTCCGCCGCCACGACCGCCTCGCGCACCCGCCGCTCCAGGTCGACGGCGCGGGTATYGGCGAACTGGGTGACCGCGCTCGCGCCACCCACCTCGGCCAGGAAGTGCAGCGCACCGGCCGCGAGATCGGAGTAGGCGTTGGGACCGGCCTGATGGCCGGCTTCGGTGAGCGCGTAACGCCGGGCCGGGCGTCCCCGGCCACGCGGCCCCCGGGACCGGCTCTCCGTGGGCGTGATGATGCCATCCGCGACCATGGCATCGAGATGCCTGCGGATAGCCGCCGGGGAGACCCCGAGCTGACGGGACAGCTCGGCTGCCGTGGCCGAGCCGCCCTCCAGGAGCAGACGCACGACCCGGTCGCGGGTACGGCCGTCCGCCGTCCCGCTCGTCCCGTCGTGGTCGTATTTCACAACGCCAGTGTGCCTTATTTCCTGGGCGCAGTCGAACCGGGGTCGCCGGAACTACAGCCCAATGGGGCGATCTTCGCCACAGCCATGACGCAGATCACATCCGCCGGACGTGAGCACACAACGGATACCCACGGGCCGTACCCGACCGACGACCGCAGGCGGCGGAATGCCAGACTTGCGCCCACTGCCATACCTGCGCGCCCACCCGGGCGCGCACCCCGGGTGGGCACACCAGGTCGGCACACCAGCGGGCCGACGGTCGCGACGCGCGGTCGCGCCCGGCCGCCACCGACCCGGAGACGATCTCAGGCGGGAGGCGACGGGCGGATGCGATCACAACTGTGGCGCGGCGGGGTCCGGCGGGCGCTGCTCTCCCTCGGACTGACTTTCCTGCTCGCGACCTCGGCGGCCTGCAGTGGCGGCGGGGAGAAGAGCAACGGGCTGGAGAAGCTGCCTGCCGGCGAGGTCGGCACGCGCACCCTGCAGGCGTTGCGCACCGCGACCGGCGTCCACGTCGTCGGCACCGAGGCCGACCCGCGCTCGGACGCCCCCGCCGGTTACGACCTGGTGATGTCCGGCACGGTCACCCGCGGCACCATTGACGAGTACGGTCAACGGACTCAGATCTTCAAGATCAAAGACGACACCTACGTCCGCCGCGGCCGCGCCTACTACGAGGGGACCGGTGACGCCGCAGCCGGGAACCTCCTCGCCGACCGCTGGGTCCGCCTAGCCCCCGCCGACGCCGCGAAATACAGCTACTTCACCCTCGACCGGCTCGCCGCGTCGCTGACCAGCTACGTCGTCGGGCTGTCCGGCCCGGTGCGGACCGAGAAGCTGGCCGGCACCCAGGCCGTCCGGGCCGCGGGCCCCGACGGAACGGCCTTCTGGGCGGCCAACACCGGACCCGGGTATCCGTTGAAGGTGGTCGTCGCCGGCCGCTCCACCAACGAGATCACTTTCGACGATTACGGGACGCCCGCGACCGGCACCCCGCCCGGCGACGTCGTCGACCTGTCCAACCTCGGCTGAGCCGCCGTTCCCGGCACGCCGGGTCCGCCTTACCTACCCCTTGTCTATCTTTCCTCCCCCGCGTCCCTCTCCTTACCGTGCATCGCTCCCCTACCATGCCTCCTTACCATGCGTCCTTACCATGCGTCCTTACCATGCGTCAGCGGACCCGTGGGCGGGAGGAACGAGATGAGCGTGCCGGCACGCGGATCCCTGGTGGCGGCGGTCGACCAGGGGACCACCGGGACCACGGTCTGCCTGCTCGACCGGGACGGGGTGGTCGTCGGCCGCGGCTACACCGGGATCCGGCCCGGGTTCCCCCGGCCGGGCTGGGTCGAGCAGGATCCGGACGAGCTCTGGCGCAGCGTCGTCGACACCGTCGCCGCGGCCCTGGCCGGCTGCGGTCGCCGGGCCGGGGAGCTCGCCGCCCTCGGCATCACCAACCAGCGCGAGACCACCGTGCTGTGGGACCGGCGGACCTCCGCCCCGGTCCACCCGGCCATCGGGTGGCAGGACCGGCGGACGGCCGCGGTCTGCGAACGCCTCACCGCCGAGGGGCACGCGGGTGCGGTGGGGGAACGCACCGGGCTGGTACTCGACCCCTACTTCTCCGGTACCAAGATCGGCTGGATCCTGGACGACGACCCCGGGCTGCGCCGGCGCGCCGGCCGGGGGGAGATCGCCTTCGGCACCGTCGATTCCTGGCTGGTCTGGAAGCTGACCGCCGGGGCCGCGCACGTCACCGACGTCACGAACGCCTCCCGCACCCTGCTGCTCGACCTCGCCGCCGCGACCTGGTCCCCGGAGATGCTCGATCTGCTGGGCGTTCCCGCCGAGGTGCTGCCCGCTGTCGCGCCGAGCTCGCGGGTCTACGCCGAGACCGATCCGGACGCCTTCCTCGGCGTGCGGATCCCGGTGGCGGCCGTGATCGGCGACCAGCAGGCCGCTCTGTTCGCCCAGGGCTGCTTCGAACCCGGCCAGGCCAAGAACACCTATGGCACCGGTTCCTTCGTGCTGGTGAACACCGGCTCGGCCCTGCCGGCGCCGCAGTCGACGCTGCTGCGGACCGCGGCGTTCCAGCTCGACGGCGAACCGGTGCGGTACGCGCTGGAGGGAGCGGTCCTGTCCACCGGTGCCGCCGTCGACTGGCTACGGGACTCCCTGGGGATCATCCGGGATGCCACCGAGACCGCCGACCTGGCCGCCTCCCTGACCGGCAACGACGGCGTCTACTTCGTCCCGGCGCTCGCCGGCCTCGGCGCCCCTCACTGGGATCCCCGCGCCCGCGGCGCACTGCTCGGGATCACCCGGGGGACCACCCGGGCGCACGTCGTCCGCGCGGTGCTCGAGGGCATCGCCTACCGCACCCGGGACGTCGTCGAGGCGATGGGTGCCGCGGGCTTCCCGGTGCGCGAGCTGCGGGCCGACGGCGGGGCCGCCCGCAACCACTGGCTCATGCAGTTCCAGGCCGACCTGCTCGGCGTCGAGCTCGACGTCCCGGACAACATCGAGACGACCGCGCTCGGTTCGGCCTACCTCGCGGGGCTCGCGACCGGGTTCTTCGCCGACCGCGAGGAGCTCGCCGGGCATCGGCGCAGCGCCGAGCGGTACCGGCCGAGGCTGTCCCGGGCCGAGCGGGACCGGTCCTACCGGCGATGGCTGCGCGCCGTGGACCGGGCCCGGGACTGGGCCAAGGACGCCGACGACGCCGACTGGGACTGACCGGGCCGACGGTGCCGACCGGGCCGACCGGGCCGACCGGGACTGACCGGCCGACCGGGCTGACGGGGCTGGCGCGGCCGGAAAAACACTGTCGCGATTCCCGGATTGCGCCCCGCGACCGCGGGACCACGCCAGGGCCACGTTCCCTCGCGGCTTCTTGGTCGAACCGGCTGCCAGACGAACCGAGGCCTGACAATCTGTCACAGGGGGCGGTTGGCGTCTCCTGTCGACCTTGACCCGGACGGAGACCGTGACCGAGGCGGACTACGCCCTGGAGCTCGGCCGCCGGCTTCGCGCGGCGCGCAACCGGCGTGGCTTGTCGCTGCTGGACGTCCAGGAGCGCACGCATGGCCGGTGGACTGCCGGGACCCTGGGCGCCTACGAGCGAGGCTCTCGGACCCTGCGCGTGCATCGACTGGTCGAGCTCGCCGAGCTGTACGACGTTCCCGCGACGCTGCTGGTACCGCCGGCCGCCGATCGCCGCGAGACCGACCATCTGC
>NZ_MRUJ01000355.1:0-3512 GCF_002099325.1 Frankia sp. KB5
GCCTGTGTTCCGTCCCTGTCGTGATCTCGGTCGAGGGATGACTTCTGATCGTTCGGGCACGCCGTCGGCTGGTTCGGCCTGGTCATCCGGCGTGTCATCCGGCCCGCCGGCCAGCACGCCGACGGGCTGTGATGATCAGCGGGGCACCGTAGTGCGCCATGGCCTCCTACAGGGCAGGTGGACAGTCCATCCCGCGCATGCAGGAGCCCGCGCCTAGCGTCCGCGGGGTGTCCCGCCGACCACGTGACGAGATCGTCACTATCGGGGACCTGGAAGACGCCGTAGACATCGATCAGCTCCGCGATCTCCTCGGACGCGGTTCCCGAAGTGGCGAGCGAGTCTCGCGCGAGTACGCCAGCCGCATCGCGAACGCGAAGGGCTTCCCCGACCCGATCTTGGATCATCCCCGGCTACGACTCTGGCATCGGGCCGACGTGGAGGCGTGGCTGGATCGGAACCGCCCCGGGTGGAGGGGTGAGAAATGACGCTCGGACGCGCTGCGTGAGCAAATGTCCGATATGAGCTACCCCGTTGGCGCGTCGAAGCGGGGTACATGCGACCGGAGGAAGCCATGATGTCGATGTGACTGTCACGGTGTTGGAACGTGAGATCTACTCGATGAGCGAGGCCGCTCACCTGCTCGCGGTGAAGCCTGCCCGGCTCCGGTCGTGGATCGACGGCTACACCCGTGGACAGACCCACTACGAGCCGGTGATCCGTCCCGAGCACACCGGCCGCGATCTGGTCACGTGGGGCGAGTTTGTCGAGGCCGGCTACCTGCATGAGTACCGCGTTCGCGGTGTTTCGCTACAGAGGATGCGGCTCGTCGTCCAGCGGCTACGGGAACGCTTCGGCGTGCCGTACCCGCTTGCGCACATGCACCCGTACGTCTTCGGCCGCGACGTGGTCATGGCGGTTCAGGAGGAAGTCGGCCTGGCGACCTCGCTGGAGATGGTCCGCGTCCACGACGGCCAGCTCGTGCTCGCGCCGAAGGCGCAGGACTTCTTTGCCAAGGTCGAGTTCGCTCCCGGCGACGGCAAGGGAGGTGAGGCTCTGCGGCTATACCCGGACCCCACCGGCCGGCAGGTGGTACTCGACCCGCTGCTCGGCTTCGGCGCGCCCGTCGTACGAAACACCCGCACCGCGAACCTGTACGAGCTGTGGGCTGCGGGCGACTCGATCGCAGGGATCGCCGAGGTCTACGAGCTCCCCGATGCTGATGTTGAGGCCGCGGTCCGCTATGAAGCGCGTCTCCGCGAGCAGGAAGAGACCGCAGCCTGAGCATGAACGCCGCCGCCGATCTCCAGGCGCGCTTCTTCGTCAACGAGAACACCCTGCCCCTGGGTAAGGCGCTCGCCGCGGTGCGAACCGACGTCATCCATCCCGGCCACAGACGTTGCCCGATCACGCTGGGGACGAAGGACGTTCGCTGGCTGCCCTACGTCGGCGAGGAAGGCCTGCTGCTGATCACGCGCGACAACATGATCYGGTGTCGCGCCGTCGAGAAGCAGATCTTCCTGGCCAGCGAGGTGAAGGGCCTCTTCTTGACCAAGAGCGGCAGCATGTCCCGGTGGGACATGCTGCGCATGGTCGTCCAGCACTGGGGCAAGATCGAGCCGCTGGTCGAGGAGAAGGGGCCCTTCTTCTACTCGCTGACCCAGGCCGGCGTACGGAAGCTGACGCTCCCGGTCCCGCAGGACCTCAGAGGGCAGGAGGACGAGTCGTGAGGTGAGGCGTTTCCGCTGGTGTCGGCGTGAACTACCGCTCGTCGAAAGAGGACGAAGTCCTCGCATGGATCGCCGGGCATCGGCACCCTCTGGACCCGCCGGCTAGCTGACGCGACGGGGGCTGATCAGCCGGCAGGCATCACCGAGGCCGAGGCGCTCGTGCTCGTTCTGAGCGCGCCGCGACCGGCCGGCGGCGCCGTAGCGGCGGACCATCTGCGTGGTGCTCCACCCCATGTGGTCGGCGAGGGTCTGCTCTCCGCCGCCGGCAAAGAGCCAGGCGTCGGCGAGCGCGTGGCGGAACAGGTGGGGGTGGACGTCGATGCCGGCCTCGCGGCCGCGGCGCCGTACCACCTGGTAGACGCCCGACGGTGTCATCGCGGTGCCTCGGCCGGCCAGCCACAGCGCGGGCAGAGTGGCATGTCGGTGGTGGCCGCGCCGCAGGTACCGGTTCAGGCTGAGCGCGGTCTGAGCGCCGATGGCGATGTGTCGCTGTCGGTCGCCCTTGCCGGTGACGAGCAGGCGCTTGCGGCCGAGGTCGACGTCGGCGACGGTCAGGCCGGCGACCTCGCTTCTACGGCCGCCCGAGTCCGCGAAGACGCGCACGAGCGCCTCGTCACGTCGACTGGTGAAATCCTTGCCCTTGCACACGGCGACGAGGGCGGACAGCTGGTCGAGTACGAGCAGCGGTTTCACCCGCTCGCCGATCTTGGGGGGCTCCATGCGCTCCATCGGCGAGGCGTCGAGCTCCTCCTCGGCGAGCAGCCACAAAAAAACTGCTGGAGCGAGCGGAACGCCTGATTCACCGTCGAGCCGGATCGTCCGTCCGGGCATCGCGGTGTCCGCTCGGTCGCGAAGGAGATCAGGAACTGTTCGACGTGCTGCCGGCTGATCTCGTCTGCCGCGCCCGGCCGGTATGTCGGCATCTGCTCGGCGCCGGCGTCCGCGGCCGCGCRCCGGGCCGCGCGCCGCTCGACGCCAGTCCGCGGCGGTGTCCAGCCGGCAGGCGCCGGCGGCAGTGCCGCGAGCCAGTTGACGAACGCCACGCCGGCCTTGCGCTACGCGGTCCGGGTCTCGACGCTGCGCCCGACGGTCTGCAGGCTCTGGTCCCATCCGTCGAGCAGGAGCCACCAGACGGGATCGACCCCAGAAATGATCTCCACTATGACAAAACGTTACCATCTCGGTCACCGCTGAGCTTGACGGATCAGACTGCAATTACTACGTTGCATGCCTGGTCAGTGCTGCGATGTGCACCCAACCAGCACTAATGCGAACCTAAACCTGCAGGTCAACGGCCCGACCGTGTCTGTCGAACCGGCCCACGCGAAGATCCGTCGAGCCGGCTACGCCGGCAACGCGAATGCCAAGACGACTGATAGAGGTTGATCGCTCCGGTCGCGCGGCACTCGGCGAATCCCGAACCCGACTCGGTTGCGATCACGGCTGCAAGGCGGCTCGTTGGTTGATCGAGTTCCGGTCCGTGCTTCGGATGTCTTGCTTCCCGTCGGTAATGCTACGAAACGCGCGCGAATACCCACGCACTGTCGGTACCGTACCGGCGCGACACCTAGATCCGAGGAGCGGCAGAGCCAGACGAGGAGGGCCGTCGTGGCGATGAAGGTCAAGGTGGGCAACTATGCCTATCTGTGGGACGGTGCTGAGCCCCTCGTGCCGGGGGACCTTGTACTCCTGCCCGAGAACTGGCTCAGTCCCAAGATCCATGGTCCTGGACCCTTCGAAGGCACCGTGACCGCTGTCGGAAGTGACTATGACGGTCCGATCTCC
>NZ_MRUJ01000356.1:0-1288 GCF_002099325.1 Frankia sp. KB5
CGGCGGCCAGAATCAGATCGGGGGAGTCCAGGCCGCCGAAACCCGGGTCGGTGGTGGCCCAGCGTCGGCTCGCCGCCCGCAGACGGGTGCTGTCGGCGAGATGCGCCCATTCGTTGTCCAGCGCGTCGAACACCGCGATGCGACGCCGTGCGGGCGAGGCAGAGGGGAGGACCGGCATCGGTGGCTCCGTTCTCGAATCGGTCGAGGTTGTGGAGCCACCGTCGTCGTCCGCGTTGCCGGTCTGATTGCTCGCGGGTGTGGTTGCCCGGAACGAAATTGTGGGCAACGTTTCTGCCGCTACCGCTTGCCCTACGAGGGCAACTTCGCGGAAGGCCCCTGGGCAACGTTGCCGGCAGCGGAAACTTTTCCTGGGGGCCTCCGCGAGGCCGTGGTTCATGCACCGCGGGTTGGATACTGGCCGAACGGGGTGCCCTCGTGGCCGAGGTCCATACGACCTACCCGGGAGGTGCACCGATCGTGTCGAGGCTGCCGACAACAACCTCGGTGGTCGCGGTCAGCCGCACCGGCTGAAGCGGTAGCGGCTCCCTGACACCGGAAAGGGCGAACGTTCCGGTCCACGTCACCGTGAGAGTGACTCGGAAGGATCCGGACCTGCCGTAGCGATGAGCCACCCCGGCGGCATCCCAGCCCCGCGTGGTTGCAGTCATGTTGGAAGCCTCCTGTGTCGTGCCGTCACCGAAATCCCAGTGGTATTGCGGGGAGGCATGGATGGTGGCCGCGAGTGGCTGAGAGGTCTCCGCGGTGTTCCCGGAGAAGTCCGTGGGGCCGGTCGCGTGCATGAGGTAGCTCGGTCCAGCGAGCCGAGGATTCTGGACGGTAACCGTGATCGACGGCTTCGGAAGGAGCTGTGAGCGCATGGTCGAGGCCAGCGCAGTCTGGACCTGGGACAGTGGAATCGGGTCGTCGGCGAGCAGATAGTTCCCGCAGCCGGAAACGGTGTGGTCATATGCCGTGCGCTCCGCAGTGCTCATCATGGGATCGGGACCGACCAAGGTGAGCAGGTCGCAGACCGCGGCTGGGTCGGCGGGACAGTTGACGTCACACAGGGCCGCGGCCGAGTCCGACGGCACCGGGACCGGTGCGACCATTCCGTCCTTGTAGCTGTAGCGATAGCGGTAGCCGCCGGGGGCCGACTGGAGGGCGCAGGCTCCCCAGAGGGTGCCGGCGCACGGCGTGGTCGCCTCCGGCCGCGTGTCGGCTTTGGCGGACCCGGCGAGGACGACGGTTCCCGCGGCTGTCCAGGCGATGACGGCGGCCAGGGCTCGCC
>NZ_MRUJ01000357.1:0-1363 GCF_002099325.1 Frankia sp. KB5
GATGGCGCCACATGGTGAATGGCTTCCTTGACCAGGACGGCATCAAAGGAGCCCAGCGGGACGTCGGCCAGAGTGGAATTCGGCCGCGCGCCGCCAAGCTGTTCGGCGGAGGCCAGGACGGGACGGAGCCCGACCGTCGCCCGGAGATGGCCGAGCATGGCAGCGGACGGGTCCGCGCACAGAACAGGCTTCTCCGGCCGTACGGCATCGGCGATCCGACGAGAGTACAGGCCCGTTCCGCAGCCAACATCAATGATCTGATGGTGCGGCCGGAGAGCGAGCGCATCGACGATGCCTGCGGTCATCCAGGTGACGAAGGCATCGCTGTGACTCCAATGCTGATCGTAGGTGGCGGCGAGTTGTGCGTAGTGCGCGGCGTTGTCAGATGTGGACACTCCTGGCGACTCCAGTCCCGCAATGATCGAATCGGCTGATCCATCGTCCCACGGGTCGGGGCGCCGAAGGTGGTGTCAGTGTGCCTGTAGCGTGCCGAAATCCGATTCGGGGTTTGACCTGCGGTTTCGCTGTTCGATCAAGCGGCGCGGTGGTACTCGCTGATCATGCCGCCGAGGACCTTGCGGCGATCGATCGGGCCGACGAGAGGTGTGACGGTGGCCGGGTCGTGGTTCGGCGGGCGCTGCTCCCGTCCCTGATGGGGGCGGTGGTCATGGAAGTGCCGGGCGTACTCGTCGAGCACGGCCGCGGCGTGGCGTTTGCCGAAGAGGAGGATCTTGTCGGTGCACTCCTGGCGGACCGAGCGGATGAACCGTTCCGCGTAGGCGTTCGCCTGCGGTGTCCGCGGCGGCGTGCGCACGATCTGCACACCTTCGGGGGCGAACACGTCGTCGAACGCCTGGGGGTATTTCGCGTCTCGGTCGCGGATCAGGAACCGGAACGCGTCGAGGCGTCCGTCGAGGTTCATGACCAGTTGGCGTGCCTGGTGGCTGATCCAGGCTCCGGTCGGGTGGGCGGTGACTGCGAGGATGTGGACGCGGCGCGTCTGGATCTCCATCACGAACAGGACGTACAGCCGACGCAACGTGAGGGTGTCGAGGTGGAAAGAAGTCGGTGGCCAGCAGGCCCGCTGGCCTGGGTTCGCAGGAAGGTGCGCCAGGTGTCGGCGTGGCGGCGTGGGGCCGGGCCGAGGCCCGTGCCGGCGAGGATCCGACGCACCGTTCCTGCGCCGATCCGGTGGCCCAGGCCGAGGAGTTCGCCCTGGATGCGGCGGTGGCCCCAGGCCGGGTTGTCCCGGGCCAGGCGGATCACCAGCGCCTGCAGCTCCTCATCCACCGGCGGGCGGCCCACCCGGCACGGATAGGTGCACCGCCGGCGGACCAGGCGGCGATGCCAGGCCAGCGGCGTC
>NZ_MRUJ01000358.1:0-3225 GCF_002099325.1 Frankia sp. KB5
GGCCACGCCTGCGCTCCCATCCACCCCGTCCGAGCCACCGGGAGTCTCGTTCCCGTCCGGCGGCTATCTCGGGCTGGGTGCCGTCGCGCTCCTGGTCGTCGCGCTGTTCTCCGTCCGGTTGTGGCGTCGCCGGCACTACGTCCCCGGCAGTGGTGTCCGCGACGACCTGGTCGAAGCACCGGTGATTCACCAGCTCGCTGCCGCTTACAACAGCGCCACCGCCGAGCGCGACGATGACGGTGAGCTCGTCGTCGTACGCCCACCTGGCGACCCGCACATCACCGGCCGCCGCCACGCCGCGGCCACCGCCACCGCCCATGCCGCCCCACCCGGCACCCGGGTCGTGGGCACCACCGGCGACGGCCAACCTCTCGCGCTCGACCTCGCCGCCACCCGCGGACTCGGGCTCATCGGACCCGGCGCTGACGCCGCGATCCGCGCTCTGCTCGTCACCCTGCTCGCCGACCGCCACCAGCCCGACGCCGCCCCCGCCGAGATTCTCCTCCCCGCCGCCGACGTGCGGCGGCTGCTGGGCGAGGACACCACCGCCACGCCGCCGCAGCGTCTGCACATCGTCGCCGACCTGCCCACCCTGCTGGACCGCCTCGAAGCCGACGTCGTCACCCGAGCACGACGCGCCGCCGCCGGCGAGGACCCCCGCCGGACGTCCCTGATCATCGTTGCCGCCCCCGACCAGACCTCGGATCGCYGTCTCCAAGCCGTCCTCGACAACGGCTCCCCGCTCGGCGTCGTGGGCATCCTGTACGGGCAGTGGCGGCCCGGCGCGACCGCCCGAGTGCGGCCCGACGGTGTCATCGGTGCCGCGAGCCCCGATATCGCCGCCGCTCTGGTCGGCAACCGGCTGTTCACTCTGCCCGAGGCCGACACCGGCCAGCTGCTCGACCTGCTCGCCGACGCCGACGCACCGGCCGCTAACCAGGAGGACTTCCGGCGGGCAAACCCTACCCAGGGGCCCCCGCCCCCACCGCCCACCTCCGCGCCGCCCCCCCAGTAGCGCCACGGTCATACCCGCACCGCCGCCTCCGCCAACGCCCGACGTGTCACCGAACGCCGACGAGCCTCCGGGCTCAGACACGGTGCTCCCACCCGGCAGCGGAGCAGTCCCCACTGAGCCCACAGACGCCGTACCGCCGACGCCGGTCCCGAGCGCTCCACGCCCGCCGCGGGCGGCCACGCCGCTGTTGCTCACTCTGTTTGGCCGGCTGCAACTGCGGTACTGGGCACCGGACGGCGGCTACCAGCCCGTGGACGGCATCGGCGGCCCGAGCCAGGAGATCCTGGCCTACCTCGCCGCCCATCCCGACGGCGTGCAGCGTCGCACCATCATCGACGCGGTCTGGCCCGACGACGGTAAACTCCCACGCCAGCGGGACAACCGGTTCTACGCCGCCATCAGCCAGCTACGCCGCGGCCTCGCCGCCGCCACCGGCGGGACGATCGACGACGTCTTCGACCACGACGTCGATCGGCGCTGGCGGCTGYGCCGCGACCTGATCACCGTCGACCTCTGGCAGGTCGACGAGGCCCTCGACGCACGCCGCCGTGCGACGACCACCGCCGACGAGCTCGCCGCGATCCTCCCGCTGGCCGCCACCTACACCGGCCACCTCTCCGACGACATCGCCGGCACCTGGGCCGAAACCCACCGCGAGAACCTGCGCCGCCAGGTCTCCGACGCGCTCGCCAGCATCACCGCCGCTGTCGGGGAGGACAACCCACAGCGCCTGGAGCTGCTGGAGACACTGCGCCGCCTCGATCCCTACAACGAAGGGCTCTACGTCCAGATCGCCCGCGCCCAGGCCCGCCTCGCTCAGCCGGACGCGGTCGCGGCCACCTACCGCCAGCTCGTCATGGCCCTCGCCGAGATCGGTGAGCGGCCTACGCCTGACGCGGATCGCTTCTTCCAGGCCGCGATGCGACCCGGTCCGCCCGGCACACGGTCAGCCTGACCGCGTACCGACAGTTCCCGCCGTTCTACCGGCGGCGCCGCCRCTCGGCCCACGCCCGCCGATCGACCTCCAACAGTTCCTCGTGCGCGGCGGCCCACTGCGCCATCGGCGCCACCAGGTCCGCCAGCTCCTTCGCGGCCGGGGTCAGCCAGTAGACCGTCCCGAAGGGGAACACGCGCTCCCGCATCCGCTCGACCAGCCCCCGGTGTTGCATCGACCGCAACGTCCGGGTCAACACGGCCTGCTGGATCAGTGGCTGCGGCCAGTGCCGGCCCCGCGGMACGTCATAGCTGCGCAAGGTGCGCAACAAGCTCGTGTACGGCTGCGGACCGCTCGACAGCGTGACCAGCACGTCCGGGAGCCATGCAGGGCTCAGCGTGCGGCGCAGATCGTGCAGCAGAATGCGCCGATCAGTGTCAGTCAGATCGTCAGTCCCAGTCACGTTCTACTCCCACGGAAGATCCGCAGACCCATCGGGCCTGCTTGACCGTTCCGCCGCACAGCGCGACTACCTCGCCGCTCCGTAGCCCCTCTGCGTGACGGGCAGTTGCCCCAAGGCTGCACTATCGGGCCGTAAGGTGACAATCCGGTATGCGGCCGTCACGGCATCGATCAAGGGGTGTCCGTCGCCCCATCGCGCAGGAGACTGGGGCCAAACTCCGGCGCCGCAGCCCCGCTACCTGCGGAAACGTCGTCACCGTGACAGCACGACCGCCTCAACGCACCCAGYCCGCCTCCGCCGACATGATGCTCGTCACGTCGCGCGATCCCGCGGGCACGGCAGCCTCCGCCGGCTCATCCCGGCGGCTCCCACGAGCCCACCTTCAGCCACAGGGCGCCGATCAGGCAGGCGCACTGTCTGTCGACGCCGCCCCGACTATGCGGGCAGCTCGACCCGACCGCCCATCCACCCCCCGGCGATCTCGGTGACAAAATAGAAGCCCTCACGACATCGGCGTTCAYGCGAGCCGCCTCTTCCGGAATCTCAACCAGGACGCGCTCCCGCCGTATTGGGGCAGGACCATGGCCATGGGCCGCGAGGGTCGGGATTCTCACCTCCGCTTGGATGACGGGTGATGATGGCGACTCCGTGCGGACCAGTCGCTGTTGTTGGCGAGGGTTGGCGCACCAACCTTCACACCGCAGTCAGCGAACGGCAGCTGGCACCGCCGACAGAAAGCCATAGAGCCTAAATCAGCGGATCGCTCAGATGCTCCGCCAGCAGGGTGCGCGGCGGACGGTGTGGGGTGTGTCA
>NZ_MRUJ01000359.1:0-3197 GCF_002099325.1 Frankia sp. KB5
CGCCGCAGCCAGCCGGCGACCAGGGCGAGGTATAGATAGAAGTAGACCTCGACGGCCAGCGACCAGGCCGGGCCGATCGTGTAGAACACCCGCTTGCTGTCGAAGACCTGGGTGAAGGTCAGGTGTTCGACCAGGTCGATCCAGTCGCCGGGCAGAGTGGGATTACGCGCCGCCCACACGACGATGAGCGCCGTGTAGTACAGCGGAAGAATCCGCAGTCCACGACGTATGAGCGTGTTCTTGGGTGACCGTTGGGTCCGGCCGGCCCTGACCCGGTTCGCCATCGGCATATACAGCAGGAACCCGGAGACCAGGAAGAACCAACTGATCATCCCGTCGAAGGCGCCGAGGACCTGGCCGAGGAACGTACCCGCGTACGGCGTGTTGCCATCCCCGCGGCAGAACTGATAGGCGTGAAAAATGATCACTGAGATCGCCGCCACGCCGCGGAACCCGCCCAGGTCGACCAGCTCGAGCCTGGGATCGCCCACCGTCGTCCGTCGGCGACCGCGGCGGTTCCCTCCGCTCTCTCCGGTGATACCCACCCCCCCGGCCCGCGGCCGGGCCGAGGTCCGGACCGGCACGGTCGGCCGCTCTCTCGGCGGCGGCACTGGCGGCGGCGGCACCGGTGGCGGCGGCACTGGCGGCGGCGGCACCGGTGGCGGCGGCACTGGCGGCGGCGGGGGCTGCGCCCACCAGGACGGGAGAGCCGGCGCGGGCAGAACCCGGGACCTCGGCACGATGTTTCGAGGGCCGCCTGGTGTGGTCATGACCTGGCTTCGGGGTAAGGGACCACACCGCCCGCCGCGGAGCCAGCTGGAGGTGCGGAGCCAGCTGGAGGTGCGGTCGCGCCGTCCGGCGTGACCGGGTCGGGCTGCGGCACGGCGCGTGGGGTCACGTGCCACTCGCGTTCCCGCAGCAGCTCCTTCACCGGTGCCAGCCGGGCGATGACGTTCTTGAACTCGCTGTAGACGATGTTCATCAGGCAGAACTGGACGAACCAACTCCGATGGCGGCGGATCGTGGGGTCGGCGAGGGCGTACGCGAACAACGCCTGGATCGGGCCCGCCATCGCCGAGAAGAGTGTGGCGACCACGTACAGGGAGACGTTCAACCGGAAACCGTGCCCGGACTGCGGGTGCAGCAGACCGAAGACGATCAGCGGATACATCTGCAGCGAAAGCCACGGATATATCTCGCGCCAGCCCAGCAGCCAGAGCAGGCCGAGTTTCTGGCGGGCGGTGAGGTCGGGTGAGCCGACGRCTTTCCACAGATGCCGCTGGGAGACCTGGTACCAACCCTGCGCCCAGCGCAACCGCTGCCGCCACAACGCCGACATCGTCGTCGGCGCCAGCTCGTAGGAGACCAGTTCCGGGTCTGCGACGATCCGCTCACCGCTCATGATGGTGCGCAGACTCGCGTCGATGTCCTCGGTCAGCATCGACCCGCGCATACGGGTCTGGTGCAGCAGGTCGGTCCGCCAGTAGCCGTTCGACCCGCCGAAGATCCCGAAACCATGCATCCTCGCCCGGCCGGGATGACTCACCGCATAGATCGACTCGAATTCCACGGCGACGGTGCGGCTGATCCGCGATGCCTCTCCGTTCCGGATCACGCAGTGCCCCTGGACGACCGCGGCCCCGTGCGACAGCCACCGCCAGGCCCGCCGGAAGGCGTCCGGTGCCGGATGATGATCCGCGTCGAAGACACCGACGAACTCACCGGTGATCRTTGGCATCGCCGCGTTCACGTTCTGCGCCTTGGAGGTGCTGGTCGGCACGTGCATCGGGATGAAACGGGGATCGGAATCGGCGATCCGCGCGAGCGTCTCCTCCACGGGCAGGTATCGGGGAGTGTTATAGGCGAGGATGATCTGTAGTGGACCCGGGTAGTCCAGCCGGAGGAACGCCTTGACCGTGTCGACGATCGTGGCCGACTCGTTCGGCAGATACGCGGCGATGATGGCGCTCGCCGCCGGGAACGGCGCGGCGGGCGCGTCCGGGCACTTCTCCGGTTCGAGCGCCGACAACTGCTCCAGGTAGGTGGTGAGGGTAGTGCCGGCCAGCGCGATGGCCAGGAGTGCGAAGACGACGTGGGTCGGGTCGAGGCCCAGTGTGAACAGTGTGCTGTAGATCCCGAACGGGAGTCCGAGGCAGATCGCGGTCGAGACGACGATCTGGACGGCGTCGGACGGCCGCAACCGTGTGTGCAACGGGCGCCCGGAACGTCGCGGCTGGTTCTCCGCTGGTTCCATCTTCGGGTCGTAACAGACGGGGACCATGTCGAGCTGCCCTGCGGCGAGCCCCATGGCCAGCCGGGCCCGCCGCAG
Source organism: Frankia sp. KB5 (assembly GCF_002099325.1). Taxonomy (NCBI): domain Bacteria; kingdom Bacillati; phylum Actinomycetota; class Actinomycetes; order Frankiales; family Frankiaceae; genus Frankia; species Frankia sp. KB5. The sequence goes on from NZ_MRUJ01000359.1 coordinate 2,330, forward strand.
GGCGGTGGCATCATCGATGGTGTCGTCCACCTGGACGAACCCCGGAACGGGGGTGACCCGCAGACGCTCGCCGTTGACGGCGAAGTCACAGCTTGCGACCGTACGCACGATCTCGCCGAACGCCGCTTCGGCGGAGCGGCCCGGCCGCGTCGGCAGGACGACGACCACCTCGCCGGGGCGGCCCTGGCCGATGGCGGAGCCACGCCACCGATGCAGATCACCTGCCAGGGCGGYGACCTGATCGAGTAGAGACAGGCAGGCGCCCGGAGCGAGGCGCTCGCGCAGCCGGYCGAACTCGGCGATGTACAGAAGGCCGACGACGCAACTCCGGCCCGTCGATCGAGTACGGCTCCGGGCCTGCTGGACGGTCGCGATGGCGCGATCGTGGTGCTCGTGATGGTAATGCCGTCGTCCTGGCACCCGCATGACCCGCCGCCATCCGGATCCATCCGGGACGGCGAGGTCACTCGTTCGCGGATCCAGATCCACCACCACGTACTCCGGCGGCGGAACTGCCATGTTCGGTGTGTTGATCCCCCCCGGCGTCGGCCTTTCAGCGACCGTTTCAGCGAAATTCGCAGCCATGAACTGAACTCTCGCTAGATTCGCCGGATAATTCTAAGTCTTTTTGGTGTAGGGAGTCGGGGCAGCACTCCTCTCTCCTGGCCGGAAAGTAAATACCTGGGAGCGTGATTCTCTACTGGTTCAGCTTTATCGTGGCCGACACCATACCAGTCGGGGTTCGGGTGTCTGTTGGTGGGCCGTGCGCCAGGGGGAGACGATACGTTGCGTTAGCGGCATGCGAGTTAGATTTAACGTTCTGTTCATCCTTTGCGGTAATCATTCTTACCCGCGCGGATCGCGGACG
>NZ_MRUJ01000360.1:0-3083 GCF_002099325.1 Frankia sp. KB5
GTGTCGATCCCGAGTTCGTAGTGGCCGCGGCGGATGTTCTGGACGAACGCATGCCCTACGCTTGCTCGACCATCCACCACGTGGCGGCCTTGGACGGGGCTTCGGCCGTTACCGCTGTCAACGGTCCCGGTGGGTCACGAGTGCGGCCAGGGTCCGCAGGTGTCCTTCCGCGTCCGGATCCGGTTCGGCTTGCGCCAGCGCGCTCAGGGCTGCCTCGGTCCGRCACCGCGCCTCGGTGACCGTCCAGTCCCGGCCGCCGGCCTGCTCGATCAGGTGAGTGGCGCGGGCGACGGCCTGCTGGTCCATCGCCTCCTTCCGCCCGTACAGCGTGGCCAGACGCTCGCCCGCAACCGTGCCGGAGGCGAGTGCGGCCACAACAGGGAGGGATTTCTTGCGGGCGCGGAGGTCGGAACCGACCGGTTTGCCCGTCACCTTCGGGTCGCCCCAGATCCCCAGGGCATCATCGACCAGCTGGAACGCCAGCCCCAGCTGCCGCCCGAACTCGCGATAGCAGGCAGCGACGCCGTCCTCAGCCCCGACCGCCATGGCCCCGAGCTGGCAGGCCGCCCCGAGCAGGGCGCCGGTCTTGCCCTCGGCCATTGCCAGGCATTCGGGCAGCGACACCTCGCCGCGTCCCTCGAACGCAAGATCGGCCGACTGCCCGGCGGCCAGGTCCTGCACGGCCGCGGCCAGCACTGGCACGCCCCGGGAACCTGCCGGCCCTTCGGCCGCCATCACCTGCAGGGCCGCCGCGAACAGAACGTCACCGACCAGAATCGCCAGCGGGGTCCCGAAAACCGCCCAGGCGGCCTTCCGGTGCCGCCGGCTCAGGTCCTCGTCCATCACATCGTCGTGAAGCAACGAGAAGTCGTGCACAAGTTCAACCGCCACTGCCGCCGCAACAACCGCACGGGCCGTCTCCGCTGTCTCCGCCGTTTCCGCGAGCCATCCGGCCGCACGGGCGCTCGCTAGCGTCAACGTGGGACGCACCGCCTTGCCCATGTGGTCGGCCGGCCGTCCGTGGGCGYCCCACCAGCCGATGTGGTAACCCGCCACGTGCTTGATCTCAGCGGGCAGCACCTCGACCACGGCTCGATGGGCCGGCTCCACGCGCGCCCTCGCCTCGGCGATCAACTGTGCCGCGGTCCGGCGCGTTCGCGGGCCGCGAAGGAGCGCGGTGTGGATCGGTGCTCGATTGGTCGCAGCAGCTCCACTCCCGTGTGTTGGTGTTCTCGTTCGACTCGCGCTGCGGTTGACCGGTCCGTGTCCAGCTCTAGAGAAATCAGCTCCCGCTCCTCGATCGTCGATTGCTGCCGCCGGCCCAACCACCATCCAGTCCCTCGACGCCATCAGGCTCAACCGGTCGAGGCGTCGTTACGATCAATTGCCCCCGCCCGCTGTCCGTGGCGTAACCCTTAGTAGCTGTTTTAGATCTTGAACACTGTGTGCTGTGTGTGGTCGCTTGGGTCGAGTTGGGCGTGCTGGGGCTGTCGGGTCGGGACGGTCGGGTCATGCCTCGGTCTGACCCGTATCCCTCTGATCTGTCCGACGCGGAATGGGCGTTGGTGGAGCCGTTGCTACCGCCGGTGTCGAAGGATGGCCGGCGGGAGGCACATCCCCGCCGGGAGATCGTGAACGCGATTCTGTATGTGACGCATACGGGCTGTTCGTGGCGTTCGCTGCCGAGGGACCTGCCACCGTGGGAAACGGTCTACGGGTTCTTTGCCCGCTGGCATGACAAGGGTGTCATTGCCCGGGTCCACGATGCGTTGCGGGACACCTCCCGTGAGCTTGAGGGCAGAGACCGGCAGCCAACAGCGGGGGTGATCGACTCGCAGTCGGTGAAGGGCGCTCAGACCGTGGATGCGGYCTCCCTCGGCTACGACGCGGGCAAGAAGGTCAACGGCCGCAAGCGGTTCCTCATCACGGACACGCTGGGACTCCTACTGAGCGTCCTCGTCCTGCCCACCAGCGTCCAGGACCGCGATGGCGCTAAGCGGATCATGGTGGATCACTATTTCGACCACCGGCAGTGCCGCCACCTGTTCGCTGACGGCGGTTTCGCCGGACGCTTCGTGGACTGGGCGGCCGACGTGATGAAAACCACCGTCGAGATCGTCCGGAAAAACCCCGGGCAACGCGGCTTCGAGCCCCTCCCGAAACGCTGGGTCGTGGAGAGAACGCTCTCGTGGATCACCGCGCACCGCAGGCTCGCCCGCGACTATGAAAGAAAACCCGCGATCTCCGAGACGTTCATCCGCCTGGCCATGATACGGACCATGGTCCGACGCCTACCCCGCCAGCTCGCGAACAGCGACCAGACCACACCATCCACTACAGGGAGTAGCCACAACAAGATCTAAAACACCTTCTTAGACGGAGCCGGGCGGGCTTCATGGTGAAGCCTAGCCGCGGTGAGGTGCGTGATCCGGGGGCCGCGCTCAGCCTCCAAACGCTGCAGGATCACCGTAAGCATCACAGAGACTTCCGTCATCGCGAAGACATCCCCCATGCATTTACGACTCCCGAGGCCGAACGGAATCAGGGTGTTGCGGRGTGCGTCTTTTTGAAAGGCGTGATTTCGATCTGATCTGGCGTGAATCTGCTTGAAGCCGGAGTGTCTGGACGTGGTATGACGTTCAGGGCATTACCCAATGTGATCTGTGCTGGTCAGCGGTCGATGCGAGGTCTGTCCTGACCCCGGATGGGCGGGAGGGTGCGCTGTCGGGTCAACCGGTTTCCGGCCGAAGTCTGAGATCATGCCCGGAGTTGGCCCTCATGTCCCAGGCAGGCTTCGGAGGCGCGGTGGTGGCGGTTTCTGTGTCGGTGACGGTGATGCGGGTGAACGAGGACGGCGGCACGGTGCCGCTGGACCCCGAGACCGCCGCCCTGCTCGCCGGCCCGGTGGAGGGGTTCTCCTCGCTGATCGGCTGGGCGGTGGGCGACGCCGCCGGGGCGGATCACGGCGACCGGGAGAAGGTGATCGAGCAGGACGGCCGCCGGCTGCAGCGGTCGCTGCTGGAGGCGACGTTCGCCCTCGACACTGCCCGCGAACAGCGCGTCAGCCACCTGGTGTCCGCGGC
>NZ_MRUJ01000361.1:0-3093 GCF_002099325.1 Frankia sp. KB5
GGCCATGGGCAGGGTTGTACGCCACCGCACCCCGCCCGGCGCGCGCCGTCACCGCCGCCAGGGCAAGGGTGAGGGCGCTGACGCCCGGGAAGCCTCCTTTACCGGACTGATCGCCGGTCCTGCTGGGGGCCGCACCGGCAAGCACCGGCACCGGATGGTCAGGACCCGTCGGCGTCGTCCCCTGCCGTCCACGACACCGGCCGTACCAGCCCCGCCGGCAACCCCGTCCGCGCATCCCCACGGGCGGCGTCCAGCTGCGCCTGCACCAGCCCTACAGCGTAGGTGAGGTCCGCCCCGTCCAGCTGGGCGTCGGTGAGGTTCGCGTCGGTGAGGTTCGCCCCACCCAGCCTGGCGCCGGTGAGGGTCGCCCCACCCAGCCAGGCGCCGGTGAGGGTCGCCCCGTCCAGGTCGGCGCCGGTGAGGTTAGCGTCGGTGAGGTCGGCGCGGGGGATGCCGGGGCAGGTGGGCAGGCGACCCAGGACGGTGAGGGCGGCCTGTACGTCGGTCGTGGGCCGGGGTGGTGGTCGCCGTGCGGGTGGGGGGTGGGGGGTTGGGTGTGTTCGCGGATGAAGGCGGACAGGACCTCGACGACGGTGCGCTGGTCGGCGGCGCTGTCGTGAGCGATGCGTTCCAAGGCGTAGATCCCGCCCAGGCGGATGTCGAGGCTGTCCGCGCCGAGTTGGCTGATCGCGGTGGCGTACAGCTCCCGCACGTGGGTGTTCGCGTTGGCCCGGCGGGTCTCGTCCAGAGCGATCAGACCACCGGCCACCGCCATCAGCGCCGCGGCCGCGGTCAGCAGCCCGCCCTGCAGCGCGGCCCGCGCCTCTTCCCCCTCGTACATCCGGTCGGGCAGGTGCCAGATCCCCACCACCGCGCCCACCGCGCCAGCCGCGGCGATCCCGGCGATGATCCACAGCCAGCGCCGCCCGCTGCGCCGGTGTGCTCCCCCGTTGTCGGTCATGGGCAGGGTTGTACGCCGATGCGGCCGGACGGGGACGGGGGTCACCGCGGGCCGGGGGCAGCGCCCGGGATCCCCAGCGATTCCCGGGCCGAACAGACCAGTACAAACACAGGTGAAACGGTCAGGGTGTGGAAGGGGTCAGGACCCGCCCGCGGACGGGTCGTACGGCGGCCACGACCCCGGCCGTTCCACCCCGTCCGGCAGCCGCGTCCACGCATCCCCGCGGGCCACCGCCAGCTGCTCCGTCGTCAGACCCGACACGGACGTCGAGCAGGCTGTGGATGTCGTCGGGGGCCAGCCGGCTGGTCCCCGACGGGTGCGGCGGCGCGGTGAACGACGAGGAGCCGGCCATGGTGCCGGCCCGCTCGCTGGCCCGCTCGCTGGCGCGCCCTGTGTTCCCCGCGATCGCGGGGAACACAGGGCGGGCGGGTGTTATCGGGTGGGTGTCGCGGTGAGGGTGGTGCCGTCGGGGTGCTGGGCGTATACGCCGGTGTCCCCCTCGGCGGTCGCGGTGTCGACGACGGCTTGCGCCTGCTCGCGGGTTTGGCGGACGGCGTAGGGGTCGACGCGGTCCCCCCACACCGTCCATACGGCGTCAGTGTCGGGGCGGCGGGAGGGCGCGGTGACGGGGATGGCGCGGATGGCGGGCCGGTGGGCGGGAGCGACGACGGTCAGGATGTTCGTGACGGTGTAGGTGTCGGTGTAGGCGCGGACCAGGGTGGGGTAGGTGCCGGGGATGTCCTCCCACCGGCTTTCGCCGGCCGACCTCACCTGGACCTGGATCTGTGGCGCGCCGAGGAGGTGAACGATCTGTTCGGGCACGTCGGTGTCCAGTCCATGCTGGTCGGCGGGGCCGGTCAGGTAGGCGTCGCCGACGATGGCCTGCTTCGGGGTGAACGGGCGGCTGTGGAATGCGGCCAGCGCGGTCGCTCTCTCGTTGAAGCGAAGAACCTGCGCGATGCCGTCCTCGTTGACGTAGAGGGACGCGCCCCCGGCGAGTTCCAGGCGTTCGATAAAACCTCCGACGAGCGCCTGGAATCCACGCAGGTCGGTGGGGTTCATCTCCAGCTGGCGGTGCGGTTCCCGGTAGTCGGCCGGTACGACAAGTACTCTTATCACGACCTGGTTTCCTTTCCTGGCCGGGCGGATGGGTGATCGGCGCACTTCACGGGTCTGRGGGTCTTTCTCGGCTGAGCGCTGGGCGGGGCTCGGGGCGTGGTGCGAGCCGGGCCCGGCGTGATGCCGCACCTGGGGCGGCGGTAATGCGGATGAGGGGCCTGTCATCGACAGGTATCCGGTGGATGTCTTTGCAGGTGTGGAGATAGGCGTGGTGCAGGCTGGGGTAGAAACGGGCCTCTTTCTTCCACCGCTGGTCCCCGGGGTGTTTGATTTGGCGCTGGAACTTGTCTGCGTCGAGGAGGCGGATCAGGTCGTCGGGTGTGTCGGTGTCCTGACCGTTCTCCTGGGTGGGGCCGGTGAGGATCGCGTCTCCACGCAGGACTCGCTGCTGGAACGGGCGGGTGTGGAACGCGGCGAGGGCGATGGCGCGCGGGTTCAGYGGCCACCGGCCTGTGCCCGCTTCGGGCAGGTAGAGGCTGCTTTCGGGGTCGGTGAGGCTGACCGGGTGCAGGATCCCGCCGACGATCCTTTCCATCGCCCGAAGGTCGGCCGGGTCGAGACGGCGCCGGCGTACCGGGGCCGCCGGGTCAGCCGGTATCACCAGGATTGTGATCATGAGATGTGGGGCTGAGAGGCCGGAGTCCCGGCGGGCGGGCTGCTGGCGTCGGGCTGGTGCGTGGCGTAGGGCCAGCCCCGGGCCTGCAGCCAGCGGGTGGCGGCACGGGCGCTGTCGAGGGACAGCCCGACGCCGACGGTGAGGGGTACGGCGGCCCAGACCGACCAGGTCCCGGCGTCGTCCCGCGCGACCGGGATCGGGGTGAACGCGGCCAGAATCGCCGTGATGACCAGTTCGGGGGGTGTGCTGGGGCTGTAGCCAGCGGACCAGGTCACGCTCCGGCGCTCCGGCGAGGCGTAGCGGCGCACGTACAGGAACCCGGCGTGGTCCTCGACCTCGACATGGGCGTGCTGGTAGATATCCGGACCGGTTCTGACCCGGCGGAATCCATGGCCGG
>NZ_MRUJ01000362.1:0-3066 GCF_002099325.1 Frankia sp. KB5
GCCCTCGTCATCCTCCACACCGAACACGGCCGCACCACCTGACAGCCACCACACAAACATCCCACCGCTGCTACACAGCGCAACAGGCGGTTACCGGGAAAGGCTCAGTGAAGAACACACCCCTATGGCGATGCAGATGCTGGTGGACCTCTGCGGCGATGATGACGCGAAATGGCTGGCCTGTGAACGTACGGTCAATCAGGCCATGCGTGCCCGCGTCGCGCTCTGGGATGGGACCGTACAGGCGATCCGAGCAGTCAGGGCGCATGCCTGACCGCTCCGGCCAGAACCGAGGCCGCCTGCCGGGCCGTGGCCATCGGAAACCGCCAGTGTGGTCTCGGCCGCGCCCCCTGAGCCTGGTCTTCAACCGATTCCGCGTTGCTGTGCACTGACGGTCCTGCCGCATGTGACGATCCTGCTGACGGGCGCTGTTGCGTTCGACGGACGGAGGTCCCGCCTGCGGCGTCGATGATCGTCGATTGGACGGCATGGGCGAGTTCGAACGCGGCGTCCGGCCGTTGGCCTCGGGTCGGCGTAGACGGTATCCTTGAGGCGTCCCGCAGTACCTTCCTCGACGTGCGGAACGAACTGCGGCATTTTCCGATCCTGCACGCTCGGAGCCCCGCGCCGGAGTAATGGCGGCGGGGCTCCGAGCGTGCCTTCACGGCACAGATTCATCGATAGACACGCAACGTCACAATCAGAATACTGGAGCGCATACCCGGGCGCCCGACTGCCGCGGGGCCGCTCTACGCCTTGCGTGCGATTCCGCCGGCCATCAGGCGCTGTCCGACCGTGAGCGGCCGATCTGGCTGACCAGCTGACGCATCAGCCGACGGGGTGCGCAAGCCGGCCGGCCTCGGCCGCGACGATATCGGCCAACGCGGCCGTCGCCGTCGCGAAGGGCGAGTGCGCCGTGTCCAGCGTGTGCGTGTCGGCGGCCTGGACGCCGGCCGCCGCGTGCATCCGGCGCTGGACGGCGAGGGGGATGGCGACATCCCGCAACGTCTCGGCGTAGACCTTGCGGATCCTCCCCAGCCGTCGTCGGTGACCGACACCGGCTCGAACGGCACCAGCGGGGACTCCGGCACCATCAGCGCGGCGTACGGCGCGTACTCGGCCTCGGAGAGGTCGGTGTAAAACGGCTCGCGGCCGAGTTCAACCGGCACGGAGAGAGCCCGGACTCATGACCGCGCTGACTCGCCGCGAGGGGCAAGGTCGCGGCCGGGTGCTCGTCGTCGAAGCCGACATCGACTGCGCATTGCCCGTTGCCCGGGATGTAGGCCGTCACGTAGACCACGGCACCGATCAGGTCAGGCAGTTCCTGGGCCACCTGGGTGACAGTGACGCCGCCCAGGCTGTGACCGACGGGGCCGCCCACCGCGCGCACCCGGGCGGACACCGCCGCGACGAAGTCCGCCAGCGTCGCGGCAGCCACCGCCACCGGATCGTCGCGGCCCGGCAGGTCGACCGTGTCGACGGYGCACCCGCGCTCGCGCAGCCGCGCGACCAGCCCGTCCCAGCAGGCGGCGCGGTGAAACGCGCCGTGCACCAGCACCACCCGGCCGCCCAGTACAGCAGCCTCGGCAAGCGCCACCGCGCAGGCGCGAGAATCGTCGATCGGTACCGCACCCGTGGCTGGAAAGCGGTGTCACGCAGCGACCCACAGGAGAACAGCCGCCACGGGCGGCACCCGGACCGGCCCAGCAGAGCCAGCAGCCGGGCCTCCGCCGGCAGGTAACGCGGCCCGATCCGAGAGTTCAGAACCGGCACGACCTGACACCGGCGATCCCGAGACCACAGCGTGAGGCGCGCAGCGTCGGCCACAAGCAGCAAGTCGTCGAGTCGTAGATCACCCGGCCGGGCGGGGAACCCGACGGGGATACGAATCGAGGCGACACCGGTCGGTGGAGCGATCGTCGCCAGCACCGGAATGCGGGGCCGGGCCACCACCTCCGCGACGAGCGCGTCTGTGGGCGGGTCGGCCACGCGCGGCGTGCCACCCGGAAGCAGTGGGGTGAAGCGGCCGGCACTCGACCCGGCGTCCTGAGTGCCACCGACGTAGAGCGCCAGATGCAGCCGGCCGGCGGCCAGGTCCTCCTCGGAGGCGGCGAGAACACGGGCGTACCGCGGCGATCTCCACGTCCAGATCGAAGTCGCCGAACGCCAAGCCCCGCCGACCGCCGCCGCAAAAGCGGACGGTCAAAAAGTCTCGATCTCGAGCGCTGTCGCAGGTCATGACACCGACGCGACCGGGCCGGCCGTGCTCCGTTGCCATACGAGGCCCATACTTTGTGGCAACGTCCGCGAGCACAGGCTTGGTGACCTCCCACCAGGAAAGCGGATGGTCAGATTTACCGTTTACGCAGGTCACCCGGGGTGGCAAACGGACCGTCACCGGGATCACGCGACACCGTTGCCACACTCGTTGCCATATAATGATCAACTGGTGATCGAAAAATCCTGCTATTTCCGCAGGTCAAAAGGGTGGGCAGGGGCGGGGTCGAACCGCCGACCTTCCGCTTTTCAGGCCGGTCCATACCGTCCAGGAACGTCCATACACGTGCCCTGACGTCCCCTTCTGGTCGCTGGAGTCCCCCCCTGGCGGCCCACGTTGCCACACGCACTGCCACACATCCACCGCCCCCGAGAGCGCCAGCGACGCCCCCGCCGCGCCTTCGCTGCACCCCTGTGTGGCAACCGGTGTGGCGGCGGGCACGGCGGAGCGGACAGCGCCACCCGAGCGATCAGCCGGCGCCTGGCAGCCGACCAAGGTCATGCGGGGTCTTCGATGAGCGCCGACGCGGCAACAGCCGCAGCCGCGCCGGCCGGTCGTGGCGGCGACGGGACAGGAAGTTCCGCCGTCCGCRGAGTCACTGTGATCATGGTGTTGGTGATGGGGCTCAGTTTCCTGTTCGGCTTCGGCAACTCCTGGGCCCTGGGACTCCACCTGGGGGTGCCACCGTACGTCGCGCCGCTGGTCGCACCCGCGGTGGACCTGTCCGTCGTCGGCCTCCTGCTCGGAATCCGCCAATTGGCGCTCGGCGGAGCGACCACCCGGCAGAT
>NZ_MRUJ01000363.1:0-3006 GCF_002099325.1 Frankia sp. KB5
CCCACCCCCCAGCTCCTCGCCCTGCTCGCCGAGGTCTACGACACCAGCATCCACAACCTGATCGACCTCGACGACCGCGAACACCTCACCCCCGCCGACCATCTCATCCTTAGCCAGACGGGCCGGATGATCCAGCAGACGTCCACCCGAATCCGTGCGAGCGCCCGGCCATACCCTGCGGCGACGTTGTCAGCACCGGCACAGCTGCGGCCTAACGGGATCGAGATCGTATCAATACCATATATACCGGCAGAAAGGGAGCGTGTAATGTCGGCTGYCAAGGAGTCGGGGGAGCATGCGATGTTCGCGGCGGCCAGAAGTCTCGATGCCAGCTCCGTCGAACAGCTCGCCGACGACGTACGTCGGCTTGCGCACATCTACAACACCACCCCTCCCTTCCAGATGTTCGCCGAACTGGCCAAGGCCCGGAACACTGTGTACGCGTTGCTGGAGCAGACAAAACGCCCGCGGCAGCTCAACGAGCTTTACATGTTCGCCGGGCAGCTCTGCGGCCTGCTCGGCATCGTCAGTCTCGACCTCGGATTTCCCGATGCTGGAGTCGAGAATGCCCGCGCGGCGTGGGCCTATGGGCAGATTGTCGACGATGACGGGCTGCGCTCGTGGGCCCGCGCTGTCCAGGCCACCATCGCCTTCTGGTCCGACCGGCCACGAGAAGGGATACGGCTGACGACTACGGGCCTTGACCATGCCAGACCGGGGTCCGGAATGGTTCGCCTGCACGCCGTGCAGGCCCGCTCCTACGCAATGATCGGAGCCGCGGACGAGGCGATGACCGCGCTGGCCGCTGCCCAGCGCACCGCCGAGGCAGACGCATCGGACGATCTTCTCGACAGAGTGGGTGGCGAGTTCTCGTTCGGCGAGGAACGCCTGCTCCTCAGCGCCGCAGCCACGCATCTCGCACTCAGCCAGCTCGACCAGGCTGAGCACACAGCCTCCCAGGCGATCGACCTGTTCACCGCGATTCCGGTCGCCGACAGATGGACACCAGGTGAGCACGGTGCCCGGGTCGATCTGGTCGTCGCCCGAACGGTGGGCGGCAATCTCGACGGGGCGCACGATGCCCTCGTCCCCGTGCTCGCGCTGCCGCCCGAACAACGCACGGGGCGCCTGACGGGGAGACTTCACCGGTTGCGCGGGTCGTTGAGCCAGCCGCGCTACCGCGGCTCCACCGACGCCGCGCAGCTCGACGACCAGATCGAGCACTTTGTGCGCGACTCGGCTACGGCCATGCTGCCCCCAGGCACCTCACACCAGTCCTTTCTCGCCGGCGGCAGCGTCTGACCGAAGCTCCCACAAGTCGACGAGGCGGCGCTCCCTGTCGGGGTCGACGCCGTGCTCGTCCTGACGCTCATGTCGTATCGGAGCGCCGCCGGCCGCCAGCCACGCCCACGTGTCCAGGACCGTGTCCTGGATCGGCCGGCAGCGCAGGCCCGCCGCCGCTGCCCGGGTCGCATCCAGCTGCCACGTCCCTGGAGGCACCCGCCACAGCGGGATCTCCGTCCACTGGCGCACACCCTGCTCGACAAGCCAGCCGGGGTCCGCCCAGACGACCTCGACCTCGTCGGAGCCTCGAACGTCCCGCGTCGCCGCGATGCACGCGTCCAGCATCTGGCCGTAGGTTGCGTGGCCGGCGGGCGCCGCAACATTGAAGATCCCGCTGGCCGACCGTCCGACCAGGTCGAGCAGAAACGACGCGAGGTCGCGCACGTCCACCGGCTGGATGAGCCTGTCGGCGGGCGCGGGGGCCAGCACCCGCCCGCCTGCCGTCATCCGGCGAAGCCACCACGGCAACCGTCCGACGTACTCGTGCGGGCCGAGGACGACACCCGGCCGCACGATGAGCAACCGGTCAGGGGAAATGGTCCGCCGGACCGCCGCCTCGCACCCGGCCTTGTGGGGACCGTAGCGTCCCGCGTCCCAGCGAGGATCTTCCACCACAAGATCGGGATCTCCCGGGTGCAGCGGCGAGGTTTCGTCGACAGGGGACGCGGGCCAGTCCCGGTACACCGAGACGGTGGATACGAACGCATACCGGCGGGCTTGCTCGCCCAGAACCTGCGCTGCGAGGCCGACCGAGCGGGGCTCCGCGCCGCCGACGTCCACGACGGCATCCCATGGCCCATGCGCAGCGAGGCGATCAAGATCCTTGACGTCGGTTCGGTCGCCACGGAGCGGATGGACCCCGGCAACATCCGGTCCGGACCTACCCCGGTTGAACGTCGTGACTGCCCAGTCACGGCCAACCGCCTCCTCGGCCAGGACACGGCCGACGAACCAGGTTCCTCCCAGAAGTAGCAGACGCACGAAGCAATCGTCTCAAAAGGGCCATCCCCCGTAGCCGGGGCCGGCTGTGTGACCCTCGACGTCGGCAGATGGCGAGGGCAACCGGCTGCTCGCTGGACCTGTCACTGCCGGCCGGTGGTGGTGGCCCGGGTTGAGACCGTGCGGCGCAGCCGGATGGTCCCCGGCCGGATTGGGGATGGTCCGATGATCGAGCCGTCGAGGACCCGGACCCGCGCGGTTTCCCGAACAGGTCGTCGAAGGTCGAGCAGGCTCGTAAGACACCGAGGAGGCCACGCCGCCCTTCCTGGCCTGCCCGGCGGCCGGGTGCCCGGCCTGGCTCCGTGCTTCCGCTCGGGGTCTGAGGAGTGAATTGCTGGACCGCGGAGGGGCTGGTTCCGGGCATGCGGGAAGGCRCTGGGAGCCGGGCTTCCAACGCTGGTCTYATCGGTATTCGGTGCGCGTGCTGCGGGTGTTCCTTTCTGTCTGGGGTAGCGGCTATGCCGCTGGTGTGATGGTGACGGTGTAGCCGAGTTTCTCCAGTTCGCCGACGAGGTTCTTCCGGCGGCGTTCAGGGTCCCGGCGTCGGCGGGCATGCCAGTCTCCGCCGAGGTCCTGGTAGACGGTCTTGTTCGCGATGATGTGCCAGTAGGCGATGAGAATGTCGTGGCGGGTCGCGCCGATCGCTTTCAGGACACCGCGGCG
>NZ_MRUJ01000364.1:0-2868 GCF_002099325.1 Frankia sp. KB5
TACTCAACGTAGCCAATCAAGTGGGGCCATATTTCGATTCCTTGAAATTCAGGTGTCGCACGGTCACACCAGCCAATCCCCTTATCCGATCTGCCTGGCGTTCGTGTTGCCGACGTAGCCGGCCCGGCGGATCTTCGCGCGGGTGGGTTCGATGGACACGGTCGGGCCGTTGACCTGCAGGTTTAGGCTCGCACTAGTGCCGGTTGGGTGCACTCATCAATGTCTACGGAGATCGATACATGCCGTGACCTGCGGCTTGACTACCCATCAGGGCGGTCCGCAACCGGCGAGGCCGATGGCTGCAGTACATCGACCTGCGGCATTGGGTTCGAGTCTTGTTGGGTCGGCACCCAACCATTCTTGATCATAAAGTTCACGCCTCGTCCACCAGCGGGTGTTGCGCGAGTTGTACCGCTCGGCCGCCGTATCACCGGCGTCGTCGCGCCGGGCGCGCTTCCCTCACGGCGATCTCGGAGAGCGAGGAGGATCAGCCCGGGGCGAGGCGCACTGTCCGCTAGCCGACAGTAGTTACTGTCACTCGAACAAAAAGCTAGTCTCGCAGTGTGATTGAGGATCCTTGGGAGCCGCCGGCCGTCCTACTCGCGGTCGACCTCGTGATTCTGACGCTTCGCGGGACGCGCCTACAGGTCCTGCTGGTCGAGCGCGGGATCGAGCCGCACCGGGGTGCGCTCGCGCTCCCAGGCGGCTTCCTCGCACACGCTGAGGAGGGCATCGGCGCGGCGGCGCGGCGGGAGCTTGCCGAGGAGGCGGGCTTGGAGGGCGAGGGCCTGTACCTAGAGCAGCTCGGGGTCTATGGCAAACCCGGGCGGGACCCACGGGGTCGAGTCGTCTCGGTGGCCTACCTCGCTGTCGCACCGCGGCTTCCGGAGCCGGTCGCGGGAACGGACGCCGCGGCTGCATGCTGGCAGCCGACGGAATGCGTGCTATCGGGTGACCTGGCCCTTGGCTTCGACCACCGTCGGATCATCGCGGACGGTGTCGAGCGTGCCCGAACAAAACTCGAACACTCAGCGCTTGCGACCGCATTCTGCGGCCCCGTTTTCACCATCAGCGAGCTACAGGCGGTCTACGAAACCGTCTGGGGAATGCGGCTAGACCCCAGGAACTTCTATCGAAAGGTTCAGAAGGTGGACGGATTCATCGTCCCGACCGGCGGAGAGCAGCGGACGACTGTCGGACGACCCGCCCGCCTGTTCAGAGCCGGGCCGAGCGCCGTTCTGTCGCCGCCGATTACCCGGCCCGTCGACACGGCGAGCGCCGACAGTGCCCCTGTCCAAGAAGGGGAGAAATAATCATGGGAAAAACACACCCGATCGTCGTTTTGACCGCCCTTGACCTGGAGTATCAGGCGGTTCGCGAACATCTGGCGGATGCACGACTGCACCGCCATCCGCAGGGAACCCGCTTCGAGGTAGGCCGGCTGGCCCGCGGCCGGTGCCGGGTGGCGCTTGCACATGTCGGCGTGGGAAACCAGTCGGCCGCGGTACTCGCTGAACGAGCCATAGCCGAGTTCACGCCGGCGGCGCTGCTCTTTGTCGGCGTCGCAGGCGCGCTTCATCGCCATATCGCACTGGGCGACGTCGTGGTGGCCACCCATGTGTACGCCTTCCACGGCGCCACCAACGATGACGAAGGGCTCTGGGGGCGACCACGCACCTGGCCGCTGTCGCACCGGGCCGACCAGATCGCCCGCCACCTCTATCGGACGAGGTCGTGGGCACGACCGTCGGTCGAAGCCGAGTCTCTGCCACAGGTGCACTTCGGGCCGATCGCGGCAGGGGAGGTGGTGCTGAACTCCACCGTGTCCGCTCTGGCCCGCTTGCTGCACGAACGTTACAACGACGCGCTCGCCATCGAGATGGAGGGCGCGGGAGCCAGCCAGGCCGGGTTGCTGAACGACTCGCTGCCAGTGGTTGTAGTCCGCGGCATCAGTGACCACGCCGATGGCACCAAGGAATTGACCGACCGCCAGCTGTGGCAGCAGCGCGCTGTGGCAAACGCCGCTGCGTTCGCCGCAGCGCTGGCCGAGGAACTGTCAACGGACATCGGACGGGTCGATGCCGCGGAACCCAGGATCGGGAGGACACCCATCATGCAGACACCGCACCAGAACATCCGCATCATCGCTTCGGAAGGCGCGCAGGTCGGTGCGCAGACCGGAGTCGTGCACGGTGACGTGCATATCGGCGTCGCCGGTGAGCGCGCTCGGGTCGACCTGCCGACAGCACTCCTCCGCTTCCGCGCTCGTCTGGACGATGCACGCACGGCCGGCGATGTCGATGCTGAGACTTATGCCGCCGCCGAGGCTGAGCTCCGCGAGGCCGACAAAGCACTCCAGGCGGATTCACCCGCTACTCGCGGCGCCCTGCTGATGGCGCTGAAGAAGGTCCGCGGATTGGTCGGCGACGTCGCCGACCTCGCCGCGAAGATCGGCATGGTGATCATGCTCGCTCAAGGCGTGTCGTGATCGACGACTGGCGCCCTTCGCCTGGCTCGGGCGCTCAGCCCAAGCCAGGTTCGTTCTCCAATGAGGCCAGTGGTTCCGCTCACGTCGACATGCAGGCCGGCGTGGTCCACGGCGACGTCTACCTCTACACGATGTCTCCCGATGCCGGGCCGGCCGAGAGGTTCGAATCCGGAGTTCATCACCTGGATGGCGGGATGGCCGATCAGGCCCGAGAACTAATGCGCGAGGCAGTGGTCAGTCCCGGGAGATCCAAGCGGATGCTCTTTCACTGGGTGCTGGCCTTGGTAAGCGGGCGATCGCGGGACGAGCTGTCGAACGAGGAATTCAGGTGGCTACGCGAGCTGCATGCAGAGTCACCCGAGCCGGATCCTGACCACTGG
>NZ_MRUJ01000037.1:0-17963 GCF_002099325.1 Frankia sp. KB5
GGCCGCTCTGTTCGCCCAGGGCTGCTTCGAACCCGGCCAGGCCAAGAACACCTATGGCACCGGTTCCTTCGTGCTGGTGAACACCGGCTCGGCCCTGCCGGCGCCGCAGTCGACGCTGCTGCGGACCGCGGCGTTCCAGCTCGACGGCGAACCGGTGCGGTACGCGCTGGAGGGAGCGGTCCTGTCCACCGGTGCCGCCGTCGACTGGCTACGGGACTCCCTGGGGATCATCCGGGATGCCACCGAGACCGCCGACCTGGCCGCCTCCCTGACCGGCAACGACGGCGTCTACTTCGTCCCGGCGCTCGCCGGCCTCGGCGCCCCTCACTGGGATCCCCGCGCCCGCGGCGCACTGCTCGGGATCACCCGGGGGACCACCCGGGCGCACGTCGTCCGCGCGGTGCTCGAGGGCATCGCCTACCGCACCCGGGACGTCGTCGAGGCGATGGGTGCCGCGGGCTTCCCGGTGCGCGAGCTGCGGGCCGACGGCGGGGCCGCCCGCAACCACTGGCTCATGCAGTTCCAGGCCGACCTGCTCGGCGTCGAGCTCGACGTCCCGGACAACATCGAGACGACCGCGCTCGGTTCGGCCTACCTCGCGGGGCTCGCGACCGGGTTCTTCGCCGACCGCGAGGAGCTCGCCGGGCATCGGCGCAGCGCCGAGCGGTACCGGCCGAGGCTGTCCCGGGCCGAGCGGGACCGGTCCTACCGGCGATGGCTGCGCGCCGTGGACCGGGCCCGGGACTGGGCCAAGGACGCCGACGACGCCGACTGGGACTGACCGGGCCGACGGTGCCGACCGGGCCGACCGGGCCGACCGGGACTGACCGGCCGACCGGGCTGACGGGGCTGGCGCGGCCGGAAAAACACTGTCGCGATTCCCGGATTGCGCCCCGCGACCGCGGGACCACGCCAGGGCCACGTTCCCTCGCGGCTTCTTGGTCGAACCGGCTGCCAGACGAACCGAGGCCTGACAATCTGTCACAGGGGGCGGTTGGCGTCTCCTGTCGACCTTGACCCGGACGGAGACCGTGACCGAGGCGGACTACGCCCTGGAGCTCGGCCGCCGGCTTCGCGCGGCGCGCAACCGGCGTGGCTTGTCGCTGCTGGACGTCCAGGAGCGCACGCATGGCCGGTGGACTGCCGGGACCCTGGGCGCCTACGAGCGAGGCTCTCGGACCCTGCGCGTGCATCGACTGGTCGAGCTCGCCGAGCTGTACGACGTTCCCGCGACGCTGCTGGTACCGCCGGCCGCCGATCGCCGCGAGACCGACCATCTGCCGCCGCTGGTCATCGACCTGCGCCGGCTGCGCAAGCTGCCCCCGACCCGCACCGGACCGCTGCGGCGCTGGATCGCCATCGTGCAGGTCCTGCGGTCGGACAGTTCACGCGACGTCCTGCGGCTGCGTCGCTCCGACCTGCAGTCGTTGTCCCGGCTCTACAGCACCACGCCGGCGATGCTGTACGAGCGGCTGGGCGCCTGGGGAGCGCTGGTGGAGCCAGGCGAGCCGGTGGCGGTCGGCGGGCGCCGCCGGGCGCTGCCCGTCCGCCCGCCGCAGCAACGGGGCTAGCAACGGGACTGGCAACGGGACTAGGGCACGGCCGCCCGGTGGTGCCCGTTCCACCCAGCCGAAGGCCTCGTGCCGGGGCGGACCGGCCCTCCGCCCGACCCGCGATGTCCGTAGGATCGCAAGGTGGCCGAGATCCTGGCAGTCAGTGTCACGGACCTCGTGAAGACGTATTCCTCGCGGTCCGCTTCCCCGCGTTCCGGTCGTCGTCCTCACGGGTCCGGGCGGCGGACCCGCACCGGTCGGGCCGGGCGCGGTCCCGCGGCGTTCTCCACGTCCCCTACGCCGTCCCCTACGCCCCCCGTGCGCCAGGCGCCCCCGGCGCCGCCGGTCCCTTCCGGCGACGCCGCTCGACCGTCGACGACACCCGATGGTCGGATACGCGCCGTGGACGAACTGTCACTTACCGTCCCGACCGGCACGGTCACGGCGCTGCTCGGGCCGAACGGCGCCGGCAAGACAACCACCGTGGAGATCTGCGAGGGATTCCGCCGTGCCGACGCGGGCGAGGTGCGGGTCCTCGGACTCGACCCCTGGGCGGACGCCGTTGCCCTGCGCCCCCGGGTCGGGGTGATGCTGCAGTCCGGGGGGATGTATCCCGGCGCCCGCGCCGGCGAGATGCTGCGCCTCGTCGCCTCGCACTACCGCCACCCGCTGRATCCCGCGGCGCTGTTGGACCGGCTCGGGCTGGCCGGGTCCGCCGGTACCCCGTTCCGCCGGCTCTCCGGCGGCCAGCAGCAGCGGCTGTCGCTGGCGATGGCCGTGGTCGGCCGCCCGGAGCTGGTCTTCCTCGACGAGCCGACGGCCGGGTTGGACGTCCAGGGCCGGCGGGACACCTGGGAACTCGTCGAGGAGCTGCGCACGGCCGGGGTCACCGTCGTGCTGACCACCCACGCCATGGACGAGGCCGAACGGCTCGCCGATCAGGTGATCATCGTCGACCACGGCAGGGTGGTGGCGGTCGGCTCCCCCGCGGAGCTCACCCGGGGCGGCGCCGAGGGGCAGCTGCGCTTCCGGGCCCCCGCCGGGCTGGATCTCGGCCGGCTGCTGCTCGCGCTGCCCGACGGCACCACCGTGCAGGAGGGCCCGGCTGGGCACTACCTGTTGCAGGGCACGGTCGACCCGCAACTGCTCGCCGCGGTGACCGCCTGGTGCGCGGGTAACGGCATCCTGGCAGAGGATCTCCGGGTCGAACAACGCACGCTGGAGGACGTCTTCGTGGAACTGACCGGATCGGAGCTGCGCTCATGACCGGCGTCCCGCTGCTCGATCTGCGCCCGGCTCCGGCGCCCGCCTCACGGGTCCGGATGCTGGCGGCACAGACCAGGCTCGAGCTGGTACTCACCCTGCGGCGCGGCGAGTCCGTCCTGCTCACCCTGATCATCCCGGTCGGTCTGCTGGCCTTCTTCACCGCCGTCGACGTGCTGCCGAGCTCCACCGAGCGGCCGGTGGACTTCCTCGTCCCCGGGGTGCTCGCGCTGGCCGTGATGTCGACCGCCTTCACCGGGCAGGCGATCGCGACGGGCTTCGAACGCTCCTACGGCGTACTCAAACGCCTCGGGGCGACCCCGCTGCCGCGCGTGGTCCTGCTCGCCGGCAAGACGTTGGCGGTGCTCGCCGTCGAGGTCATCCAGCTGGTGCTCCTGGTGGCGGTCGGATTCGCGCTGGGCTGGGACCCGACCGGCGGGCCGGTCGGGGTTCCGGCGGTGCTGGCGCTACTCGTCCTGGGCACAGCCGCGTTCTCGGGGCTCGGCCTGCTGATGGCCGGAGCCCTGCGGGCCGAGGCGACGCTCGCCGCCGCCAACGGCGTCTACCTGGTGCTGCTGCTGATCGGCGGGGTGGTGTTCCCGCTGTCGAAGCTTCCCGGCTGGCTGCGGGCGGTCGCCGAGGCGCTGCCGACCGCGGCGCTGTCGGACGGGCTGCGGGCCGTCCTGGCAGAGGGCGACGGTCCGGGGGCACGCCCCCTGATCGTGCTCGTGGCCTGGGCGGTGGCGAGTCTGGCGCTCGCCGCCCGCACCTTCCGTTGGGAGTAGAGCCGACTGGGAGTAGAGCCGACACCGCGACCATCCGGCCGGCAGGCACCATCCGACCAACGGAGAAGGATCCGAGCGGCCCGTGCCGGACAGGGCGTTACCATGGCAGTCGTGCCAGCTTCTACAGAGCGTCGGAGTTTGCCGCTGATCAGCCTTCGCGCCTTCCGGCTCCTCACCACGCTCAACGTGGTCTTGCTGTCACTGATCGTGGTGAGTGGCGGCGTGGTCCGCCTGACCGGCTCCGGCCTCGGCTGCCCGACCTGGCCGCAGTGCGGGGACGGCTCGTTCGTGCCGCACTCGGAATACGCCCTGCACGGAGCGATCGAGTTCGGCAACCGGGTCGTCGGCCTGGTGGTCGGCCTCGTGACGCTGATCACCCCGCTGGTCGCGCTCCGCCTGCGGGGCGGACGGCGGCGCGATCTTCGACTGCTGTCCTTCGGCCTCTGGGTGGGTTTCCTCGGGCAGGCCGTGCTCGGCGGGATCACCGTCCTGACGAAGCTGCACCCGGCGACCGTCGCCGCCCATTTCCTGCTCTCCATGGTCCTGCTGTGGAACGCGGTCCTGCTGGACCACCGGGCCCGCCAGGACGCGGGTGCGCCGACCCCGGGGGTCGGTCCCGCGCTGCGGTGGCTGGCGCGCCTGCTGGTGGTCGTCTCGGCGGGGGTGCTCGTCCTCGGCACGGTCGTGACCGGCGCCGGGCCKCACAGCGGTGACAGCGACCATCCGGCCCGCTTCGGGTTCGACCTCGTCAACGTCTCCCAACTGCACGCCGACGGCGCGATGCTGCTGGTCGGGCTCGTCGCGGCCATGGCGTTCGCGGTGCGGGTCGCCGAGGCCCCCGACGAGGCCAGGCGGACCTCCCTCGCCCTGGTCGGGACCGTCCTCGCGCAGGCCGCGATCGGATTCACTCAGTACTTCCTCGGCGTTCCCGCCCTCCTCGTCGCCCTGCACATGACCGGGGCGACCGTGATGTGGGTCGCCGCGCTGCGGCTCTGGCTCGCCCTGAGCTCCCGGCACCCCCGGCCGGCACCGGACGCGGCGCCCACGCTCGCGGCGGCCGGCGCCGAGGTCCCCGCGCCCGCCGGGCCGGTCGGGACCACCGCCCCCACCGGCGCCGGCATCGGCTCCTAGACCACCGACACCCTGGGACCACCGACACCCTGGGACCACCGACACCCTGGGACCACCGACACCCTGGGACCACCGACACCCTGGGACCACCGACACCCTGGCCACGGCGGCCACGCCCCGTTCCTGAGACGGGAAACCGACACCCTGGCCACGGCGGCCACGCCCCGTTCCTGAGACGGGAAACAGTCCCGGCGACCGGCTCGACGTCCGACGACCCGCCGCGGCACGGCCTCCGCCGAGGGGCCGACGTCGCGACGGAAACGCGACGGACAAGTGTGGAGGGTTGGGCATGGTCTGGAGACCGTCCCCCAGACCGGGCGCCAGCGCCACTACCGAGTGTAACCGATCACAGCCTTATGTGATCTTGTCGAGGCCCTGCCCCGACTCCTCACAATGCAACAGCGCCGTTGCGGGGGTCTCGCCGGATGACCGATGATTTGGAGCTCGATTATGATGGATGGAGGCTTGGACAAGCCTGACCTTCCCAACTCAGGAGTAATTTTCCATTTCTGGCACACCCAACGAAGGACCAGGTGAAAGTCGGCGGCTAGAATCGGCCGTGTGGATGCCACCCAAAAAATTCTTCTGCTATGCGGAAGCCTCCGCGCCGGGTCGTCCAACTCGGCGCTGCTACGCACCACGCGAGCATTGACCCCGCCGGGATTCGTTGCGGACGACTACGACGGTATGGCCAAGCTGCCGCACTTTAACCCTGACGACGACCAAGATCCTTTGCCTGTGTCGGTAGTGGACCTGCGGGCCCGCATTGCATCGGCCGCTGCGATCCTGATCTGCACGCCGGAGTACGCGGGCGCACTGCCGGGTTCCTTTAAGAACCTGCTCGACTGGACCGTCGGTGGGATCGAGATCGGGGACAAACCCACGGCATGGATCAAYGTATCGCCGTCCACGACAAAGGCCGCGGACGCGCACGATTCCCTGCGCAAGGTGCTGCGTTACACCGGCGCCATGATCGTCGAGGAAGCCTGCATGCACATCCCCGTCCACAGATCGACCATCAACGACCAGGGCGTGGTCACCGATGACCAGATCCGGGCCGGTGTGCTCAAGTCACTGGCCGCGCTGACCGCAGCGGTCTCGTGAACCAGACCGGTCCCCGGGGTGGAGCGACCCGGGGACCGGGTCGACCGCTACAACACCTGCGCCGATTCATGCAGGTCCCGCTGCCGGATGAAGAAGAAGGCAACCAGGGCGCCGACCGCGCACACAATGGCGCAGACGACCATGACGCTGGTGAAGCTATGCACGAACGCGGCCCGACCGGCGTCGCCAGCCCGGGTGATGTTGCCGACGGCAACTTCCCGTCCCACGGCCGAAGGTCCAGCGTACTTCGACAGCACCAGCTGCTGAAACAGCGCGCCGAAGCCGGCGATCCCGATGGCGACACCAACCTGCTGAAAGGTCTCGCCGATGCCGGTGGCCATGCCCGCCTTCGCGGCCCTACCTGCCAGCGCTGGCGTCGTTCGCCCGCCACCTCCGCAACGACTACGACGCCGTCGTCGCCGGGCTCACCCTGCCGCACAGTTCCGGGCYCGTCGAGGGCGCCGTGATTCCACGTAACTGTAAGTAGGCGGAATGAAATAACCTGTGCAACTTGAGCCTCTCGCGGCCCTGTGACCTGCTAAGATGCTCCCGAACATGCATTTGTTATTTCATTACGATTCCTAAAGATGGTGAAGAGGCAGATGTATGGACGGGCGAACTTCGATCTCCTGCGTAAGCGCGTGTTGATCAGACAACTCGGAAACCAGGCCATCACGTGATCGTCGCCAGAACCGAATAACGCGATCGCCTCCGCTGCCGCGGGAGACGGAACGGGATCAGGCGGGYGCGGACCCGGCGGAGGCTGGCCGGCCAGGACGGCAGTGTGCGGGTCGGGACCGGACGCGGGCTGCYGCCGGGTGGGGTGGTGGGTGTTCGGGGGTGTCGTGCCAGCACAGGCTGAACGCGCAGTTCACCAGGGCCGGGTGGCGGGCGATCGCGGTGGCGGAGCGGACCTGGACGTCGGCCCAGCCGAGTTCGTGTGTGATCTGTTTGTAGTCTTGTTCGACCCAGCCGTGCGGCCCGTACAGGCGGTCGATCTCGCTGTGGGCGGCGGGTGGGAACGCCGATGCCGCCGCGGTGGGCAGGTCGGGGTGGGGCAGGGTGGTGGCCAGATACCAGGTGCTGGTCGATGGCAGGGTCGCCGGGTCGGTGGTGGCCACGACCAGCCGCGGTGGTCCGCCGGGTCTGGGTGTGCCCGTCCGGTAGACGCGCCGCACTGGTGTCAACTGGCCAGGACGGGTGGGCCCGTCCCAGACCCTTCGCGGGCGGCCCGCCGGCAAAACAACGCCCCGTCCCGCCCGGTGACACCGGGATCAGGACGGGGCGGGGTCGGTGGGGTCGGGCGAGATCAGACGAGAGCGGTGACGGCGATCGCCACGAACAGCAGGGTCAGATACGTGATCGACATGTGGAACAGGCGCATCGGCCTCGGGTCCTCGCCGTGCCGGGCCCGGCGGGCGACCCGGTGCGACTCGACCAGGAACCAGGCTCCCACCGCGACGGCGGCGACGAGGTAGACCGGGCCGGTGGAGGCGACGGGAGCGACCGCGAGCGAGGCGGCGACCATCGCGTAGGCGTAGCCCAGCATCCGCCGGGTGACGACCTGGACGGAGGCGACGACCGGCAGCATGGGGACGCCCGCCGCGGCGTAGTCGTCGCGGAACTTCATCGCCAACGCCCAGAAGTGCGGCGGGGTCCAGAAGAAGACGACGGCGAACAGCAGCACCGCGGCCCAGCCGACGGTCCCCGTGACCGCCGACCATCCGATCAGGACGGGGAAGCAGCCGGCCGCGCCCCCGATGACGATGTTCGACGGGGTGCGGCGCTTCAGCCCGAGGGTGTAGACGAAGACGTAGAAGGCGATCGCCCCGTCCGCCAGCAGCGCGGAGGGCCAGTTGACCAGGAAACCGAAGAGCAGCGTCGAGACGATCCCGATCACGATGCCGAAGGTCAGCGCCTCCGTGGGCGTGACGGTCGCCCGCACGAGCGGACGGCGCTTCGTGCGGCCCATCATCTGATCGATGTCACGATCGACGTAACAGTTGATCGTGTTCGCGCTGCCGGCGGCGAGGGTTCCCGCCACCAGGGTCACGGCGATCAGCCAGAGCGACGGCACGCCCCGTTCGGCGAGCATCATGACCGGGACGGTGGTGATGAGCAGCAGTTCGACCACGCGCAGCTTCATTAGGGCGACATAGCCGCGGGCCTTCGCCGACACGGCCGCCCAGCCCCCGCGAGTCGCGTGCCCGGCGCCCGGGAGCCCGTCGGCGGGCGGATCGGCTGCGGGGGCTGGCGGGCCGGCTGCGGGGGCTGGCGGGCCGGCTGCGGGGGCTGGCGGGCCGCCGACCCCCGGCGCCGGTGCGGGGACACCGGGCGGCTCGAGCGCCGGCGCCGGTGCGGTCGTTGGCTTGGAGGCGCCCGCCCGCCCCGGTCCGCGGGCGGGGACATGCCGGTGACGAAGGACGGCCTCGGTAGACAGAGCGACCTCGCGATCGGCGGGATCGACGGGCGACCCACGCGGGACGGTGCCCCGAAAGTCGGAGCGGACGGTGTTCTACGACGTGTCGGAGTCTAGCCGCCGCGGCGCTGCGTACGCGCGTCGACCGCGCCCGGACCCCCGCCGCCGTCCTGCGTCCTCTCTCACAACCGCGCCACGCGGCCCCCCGGGCGGCGGCGACCGACATGTACTGGCGTGGGGCATCGGACAGCGACGGTGGGCATGGCGCATGGACGGCGGGCATCGGGCATCAGGCATGAACCGCAGGGACCGGGATTCCACTCGTCGTGCGCGTTGTTCTCCCAACCGCCACCCGACTGTCACGGGGATCCGCAGACTGGGATCAGACTGGAAACAGACTGGGATGGAGCCGGCCCCAGAGGGTAGTGCCCTGAAGGGGGTGCGCCCATCCGAAGCGCGAGAACGGCCATGAAGCGCGAGAACAGCTTGGAGGCCTTGGAGACATGGTGAGGACGCCACCGCCCGCGGAGAGGAAGTCAGCCCGATGAGCAATCCCCTGTCCGAGCTCTCAGCCGCCGGAGTGGCGGTCTGGCTGGACGACATCAGCCGGGACCGCCTACGCACCGGCAACCTCGCCCACCTGGTCGAGAACCGCGGCGTTGTCGGCGTGACGAGCAACCCGACCATCTTCCAGAAGGCGATCAGTTCGAGCGACCTGTACGACGAGCAGCTGCACGACCTGGCGATCCGCGGCGTGGACGTCGGCGAGGCCGTCCGGGCCATCACGGCCGCCGACGTGCGCGACGCCTGCGACGTGCTGCGCGGCGTCTACGACGCCAGCGGCGGCGTCGACGGCCGGGTGTCCCTGGAGGTCGATCCCCGGCTCGCCCACGAGGCCGAGCGCACGCTCGCCGAGGCGCGTGCCCTGTGGTGGCTGGTCGACCGACCCAACCTGTTCATCAAGATTCCCGCCACCCGGGCCGGCCTCTCGGCAATCACCGAGACGCTTGCCCAGGGCATCAGCGTGAACGTGACGCTGATCTTCGGACTCGACCGGTACGACGCCGTGATCGACGCGTTCATGACCGGTCTGGAGAAGGCCCTGGCCGCGGGGCGCGACATCACCGACCTGGCCTCGGTCGCGTCGTTCTTCGTCAGCCGGGTGGACACCGAGGTCGACCAGCGGCTGGAGAAGATCGGCACCTCGGAGGCGAAGGCGCTACGCGGCCGGGCCGCCGTCGCCAACGCCCGGCTGGCCTTCGAGCGGTACGAGAAGGCGTTCGCCACCCCCCGCTGGGCGGCCCTGGCCGCGGCGGGCGCGAAGCCCCAACGCCCGTTGTGGGCGTCGACGTCCACCAAGGACCCGTCCCTGCCGGACACGATCTACGTCACCGAGCTGATCGCGCCCGGAACCGTCAACACGATGCCGGAGGCGACCCTGGAGGCGTTCGCCGACCACGGGTCGGTGACGGGTGAGACGATCCGCCCCCGCTACGAGGAGGCCCACGAGGTGTTCGCCCAGCTCACAGCCGTCGGAATCGATCTCGACGACGTGATCGAGACCCTGGAGAGCCAGGGCGTACAGAAGTTCGAGGACTCGTGGACCCAGCTGTTGGACACCATCGCGGCGCACCTGGGATCAGCCGGTTCGTCCGCGTAAGGCCTGGCGCCGGCCGTGGCCGTGGCGGTCGCCACGGCCGTCGCCACGGCCGTGATGATCGTCTCAGCGTCGTTCATGGACACCCGACGGTCCCCGGTGAAACAACCTCGGAGAGACCACAAGCAGAACGAAGGGGGAACGGGTGGCGCCCACGGTGAGTACCAACCCGCTGCGGGACCCACGTGACCGCAGACTGCCGCGCCTGCCGGACGCGAGCGCCCTGGTGGTGTTCGGCGCTACCGGCGACCTGGCCCGCAAGAAGCTGATCCCCGCCGTCTACGACCTGGCCCACCGCGGCCTGCTGCCGCCGGGTTTCGTCCTGCTCGGGTTCGCCCGCCGGGACTGGCCCGACGAGGACTTCGCCGAGTTCGCCCGGCAGGCCGCCGAGAAGKGCGCCCGCACCCCCTTCCGTGCAGAGGTCTGGGACCGGCTGGCGGGCTCCGTGCGGTTCCTGCCAGGGTCCTTCGACGACGACGCCGCGTTCGACCGGCTCGCCCGCACGCTGGAGAGCCTGGAGCACTCCCACGGTATCCGTGGCAACGCGGCGTTCTACCTGTCGATCCCGCCGTCGGCCTTCCCGGTCGTGCTCAAGCAGATGCAGCGCACCGGGCTCTCCTCGGCCGCGGGTTCGGGCGGCTGGCGCCGGGTCGTCGTCGAGAAACCGTTCGGTCACGACCTGGAGTCGGCCCGGCAGCTCAACGCGCTCGTCGACGACGTCTTCACCCCGTCCGGGGTGTTCCGCATCGACCACTACCTGGGCAAGGAGACGGTCCAGAACCTCTTCGCGCTGCGCTTCGCCAACACGCTGTTCGAACCGATCTGGAACTCCCAGTTCGTCGATTCGGTGCAGATCACCATGGCCGAGGACGTCGGGATCGGCACCCGGGCCGGCTTCTACGACGAGACGGGCGCCGCTCGGGACGTGCTCCAGAACCACCTGTTGCAGCTGCTCGCCCTGACCGCGATGGAGGAGCCGGTCAGCTTCGGCGCGGAGACCATCCGCACCGAGAAGCTGAAGGTGCTCCGCGCGGTGTCGCTGCCCATGGACCTCACTCGCTACGCGGTAAGGGGGCAGTACGAGCAGGGCTGGCTCGCCGGGGAGCGGGTCCCGGGCTACCTCGACGAACAGGACATCCCTGCGCAGTCGCGGACGGAGACCTTCTCGGCGGTGCGCCTCGGCATCGAGACGCGCCGGTGGGCCGGGGTGCCGTTCTACCTGCGGACCGGCAAGCGGCTGCCACGGCGGGTCACCGAGGTCGCCATCTTCTTCAAGAAGGCGCCGCACCTGCCATTCGACGAGACCGCCACCACCGAGCTCGGCAACAACCAGCTGGTCATCCGGGTGCAGCCCGACGAGGGGGTCACGCTCAAGTTCGGCTCCAAGGTCCCCGGCTCGGCGATGGAGGTCCGGGACGTCGCGATGGACTTCCTGTTCGGTGAGGCGTTCACCGAGGCGCTGCCGGAGGCCTACGAACGGCTGATCCTCGACGTGCTGCTCGGCGACGCGACGCTGTTCCCGAACAACGCGGAGGTCGAGGAGTCCTGGCGGATCGTCGATCCGCTGGAGCGGCACTGGGCGGGCACCACCCCGCACCGCTACCGGGCCGGCACCTGGGGTCCGGCTGCCGCCGACGAGATGCTCGCCCACGACGGTCGCCGGTGGCGGCGGCCATGACCATGGATTAGGAGCCCCTCGTGACCACATTGTGGGACACCACCGGTTCTGAGGTGGTCAAGGCCCTCGCCGCCGAACGACGGGCGGCCGGAGCCCTGGCCTTCGGCCTGGCGCTGACCCTCGTCGTCGTCGTCGACGAAAAGCACGTCAGCGCCGCCGAGGGCGCGGCGACGCTGGCGGCCTCGGCCCATCCGTGCCGGCTACTGATCGTCGTCCGCCGGCAGGTCGACGTGCCGCATCCCCGGCTCGACGCCGAGGTCTCGATCGGCGGTCGGCTCGGCCCGGGCGAAGCGGTCGTGATGCGGATGTCCGGCCGGTTGGCGCTGCACGCGGAATCGGTCGTGCTTCCCCTGCTCGCACCGGACGCCCCGGTGGTCACCTGGTGGCACGACGAGCCGCCGGCCCGGATCGCCTACGACCCGCTCGGCGTGTTCGCCGACCGGCGGGTCACCGACGTCACCGCCAGCCCGGATCCGCTGTCGGCCCTGTTCCAGCGGGCCGCGGACTTCGCCCCCGGCGACACGGACCTGTCCTGGACCAGGCTGTCGCCCTGGCGCACCCTGCTCGCCGCCGCCTTCGACGCGGTGGTCAGCGAGCGGCCGGACTCGGCCGTCATCACCGCCGGCCGGGCCGATCCGAGCGCCCAGCTGTTCGCCGGCTGGCTCCAGAACAGGCTCGCCGTCCCGGTGACGGTCGACGAGACGGGCGGCCGGCCCGGTATCACCGCGGTCGCCGTCGCCCTCGACGGGGACCGGCTGGCCGTCTCCCGCACCGACTCCCGCTCGGCGATGATCTCCCGCACCGGGTACCCGGACCGGGTACTGCCTCTGGCCGACCGGGGCGTCGGGGACCTGCTCGCCGAGGAGCTGCGCCGGCTTGACGAGGACGCCGTCTACGCCGAGGCCCTGGGTACCTGGAGCGGCCTGCCGAACCTGACCAGACGCTCGCCGCACCGAGAGCACATCTGGCGGGACCCGATGGACCAGACCGTGGGCACCACGGACGCGTTGGCCGCCGGCGCCGCGACGTCGGGCGCCGTGACGTCGGGCACCGTGACGTCCAGCACCGCGGCCCCGGGCACCGCCCCGATGACGAGTGCCCCGAACAACGAACGGACGGTGGGTGGCGCATGACGGCCGAGCCGGAGCTCGTCCTCCATCGTGACGCCGGGGTACTGGCCAGGGCGGCCGCGGCCCGGCTGATCACCCGGCTGGTGGACGCCCAGACGGCCCGCGGGGAGGCCTCACTCGTCCTGACCGGCGGTGGCATCGGCATCGCCCTGCTGCGGGCGGTGCGATCGAACCCGGCTCTCGACGCGGTGGACTGGGGCAAGGTCGACATCTGGTGGGGCGACGAGCGGTTCGTCGCGGCCGGCTCGCCCGACCGCAACGAGCGGCAGGCGCGGGAGGCGCTGCTCGATCACATCCCGGTGGATCCCAAACGGATCTTCCCGATGGGCCATCTGGCGGCCCCGACCGCGGGCGGTGACGTCGAGGGACGGGCCTCGGCCTCCGGCTATACCGATCCGGAGTCCGCCGCGGCGGAGTACACCGCGCTGCTGGCCACCCGTGCCGTCGCCGGATCGGCGGTGCCGAGCTTCGACGTGGTGCTCCTCGGGCTCGGCCCGGAGGGCCATGTCGCCTCGCTGTTCCCGGACTCCCCCGCGGTCGTCGCGACCGAACCGGTGGTGGCCGTGCATGACTGCCCCAAACCACCGCCGGAACGCGTCACGCTGACCCTGCCGGCCATTCAGTCCGCCCACGAGGTCTGGGTGATCGTCGCCGGGGAGGAGAAGGCCGATGCGGTCGCGGCGTCGTTCTCCGGAGCGGGACCGATCACGATCCCGGCGACGGGAGCCGTCGGCCGCGACCGCAGCCTGTGGCTCGCCGACCGGGCCGCCGCCTCCCGGCTGCCCGGCTGGCAGTGACACGGTCCGTGGACGACCTGTCCCGTAGACCT
Organism: Frankia sp. KB5; assembly: GCF_002099325.1. Lineage (NCBI taxonomy): Bacteria > Bacillati > Actinomycetota > Actinomycetes > Frankiales > Frankiaceae > Frankia > Frankia sp. KB5. The sequence goes on from NZ_MRUJ01000037.1 coordinate 13,550, forward strand.
GTCCCGTGGGCCGGGCCCACGGGACGGCACCGGCGGATCAGGTCAGGATCTTGGTCTTGCCCCGCTCGAACTCGGCCTCGCTGATGATCCCCCGGTCGCGCAGGTGCGCGAGCTTGCCGAGTTCGTCGGCGTCGCTCGTTGTCCCGGCGGCCTCCTGGAGGTAGGCGCGCCAGGCCTGTTCGTCGCGCTGCGCCGCGGCGCGGYTGCGCTCGTGCATGCTGCCACCCCGCACGATCAGGTAGGCGATCACGCCGAGCCAGGGCAGCACCACGATCGCGACCGTCCAGGCGGCCTTCGCCCATCCGGACAGATCCTGGCTGCGGAACACATCCATGATCACCGCAAACAGCAGCCACAGCCACAGGATGAAAGCAAAAAACCACAGCATATAGAGGAAGACACTGAGTAGCGGAAAATCGGGATCCACGGAGTACCTCCTGTCCACCTGTCCACGCCGTGGTCGGGCGGTGGCCTGGACGGGCCACGGCCGTCCCGGCGTCCTGGGCCCCGGTTCCGGCCCGGACCCGGTTTCTGACCCGGTCCGTTCATACCCGCGCCGGGCCGTTCCCCCCGTCTCGCCGCCTCACCCGCCGGGGGTGGACCGCCCAGCGCGCTCACCCGCTCACCCGCTCACCCGGCAGTCCGGTCAGCCGGCAGTCCCGGTCAGCCCGGAGGCGCGGGGGACGATGGGGACATGGGGGGCGCCGAGCGGCGCATGGTCGCCTGCCCCGCCGAACTGATCTCGGTCGCCRGATACGAGCAGTCGAGCGTGCCGTCGCCGTGGAGCACGAGGTCCAGCCAGGTGGCGGCGAAGCACAACGCCCCGACCCGGGTGAGACGTTCCTCGAGCCGGACCGAGGCGCCGGACACCCCCCGCAGCACGAGCTCGCCGGCGCATCCACTCTCCGGGTAGGCACTCGTGCCGATCACCTCGCCGATCCGGCCGCCCCGCAGCACCAGCTCGGCGTTGAAGTGCACGAACGCCTGCGTCACCGATCCGCTCCAACTGCCGATCATGCCCGGGGGCAGCGCCTCGCCAGCCTCRGCGCCCGGTTGCGACCCGACCCCCGCCGGATCCCGCGTGGCGACCGTCGGCGGCGAGGCACGACGCCGGTCGCCGTCGCCGCCGTCGTCCGCGCCGAACAGCTGGTACGCCCCGGCGGCCACGGCGGCGAGCAGCACCAGGAGGATCATCGCCCCGGCCATCAGCCGGGGTGCCCGCCACGACCGGACCCACCCGACCGCGCCGGGGGGCCGCGCCGTCCCTGGCCAGGCCGGCGGGAACGGCACGGGTCGCGACCCGGTCCGGCGCCGGATCACCGCGTCCGGCGCCGGGGACCGCGGCAACGACGCGGCCGGGGATGCCGGAGATGCCGGAGATACCAGGGATGCCGGGGCGGAATCGGCTGGGTGGGACGCGGCCCAGGTCAGCAACGCCTGCGCTCCCTCCGCGCGCAGCCGGCTCGCCGGGTTCTTGGCCAGCAGCCCGGCGATCGCTGCCGACAGCCTGCCGCCCCGGAGGAAGGGTGGCGGATCGGCGTGCAGCACGGCGCCGATAGTGGTGGGCAGCGTGTCGCGCTGGAACGGTGAGACCCCCTCGACGGCAAAGTAGAGGGTGGCGCCGAGGGCGAACAGGTCGCCGGCCAGGGTCGCGGGGCCGCCGAGGAGGCGTTCGGGCGCCATGTAAGCGGGCGTCCCGCCGCTGCCGATGCCGCCGGTGAGGGTCGGGTCGGCGGCGTGGGTGGCGATGCCGAAGTCGGTCAGCAGCACCCGGCCGTCGTCGGCCAGCAGGATGTTCGATGGTTTGACGTCCCGGTGCAGCACGCCCATCCGCTGACCCGCGACCAGGGCGTCGAGGACCGCGAGCCCGACCTGGATGGCACGCTCGGGCGGCAGGGGACCGTCCCGGTTGACCGTCGTGGCGAGTGTGCCGGCCCGGACCAGCTCCATCACGATCCACGGCAGGCCGTCGTGTTCCACGGCGTCATGGACGGTGACCACGTGTGGGTTCCCCCGCAGCCGGGCGGCGTTGCGGGCCTCGCGCATCGCCGTCTCCACTCCGGCGGCACGCTCGTCGTCGTCGAGGTCGGCGGAGACCCGGATCTCCTTGATCGCCACCTCGACCCGGAGCACGTCGTCGTGGGCCCGCCACACGGTGCCCATCCCACCGGAGCCAATCCGTTCGACGAGCCGGTACCGCCCGGCGACGAGCGGGCCGATGCCGACACCATCCACAGTCACAGGGGCATCCTCGGCGACGGCGCAACGGCTGCGGGAGCGGGGGCGGGGCGCGCGTGCGCCGACGGTCGCCGCCGGCGGCGACCGTCGGCCGCTGCCGGGGCCGGGCTAGGATGCGCCCCGAAGCTTGGCGAGCGCCTCGGCGAGGATCGCCTCGCCGTCCTTTTCGTTCCGTCGTTCCCGCACGTAGGCGAGATGGGTCTTGTACGGCTYGGTGCGCGGCGGGGCCGGGGTGTTGTCCCGATCCCGTCCCGCCGGAAAACCACAGCTCGGACAATCCCACGTGTCGGGGATCGCCGCGTCCGCAGCGAACGACGGTCTCGTCTCGTGCGCGTTAGCGCACCAGAAGGAGATACGTTGCCGGGGCGCGGTCTCGCCCCGTTCCGCCTCTCCCATCGGTCCTGCCCCGACCCGGCTCCCCCGGATGGCGTTGCCACCTGCCACGGCCCGCGTGCTCCTTCGTCTCGTCCCATGGGTGGTAGCACGGAAACCGTGCCTGCCGATTTCGCTGCCTCGAGTGCCGCGAAACCTCGTACCCGGTTTCGTAAACCTGACGTTCCCGGCGCTTTTCCCCAGATGTTCCTCCGGGTACGTCCTGGAGGGAGTGTAGGCCGCGAGAGCCACCCATGGATGCACCGGCCACCCCCGCCTGGTTACCCCTGGCGTTACCCCCGGTGGGAGGAGCGTGTTCAGGTCGGCTGTCATCCGGACCCCAGCGAGACCGCGGTCGGATCGGCGGTGCCGATCGACGGCACGATCGTGAACGCGGTGACGTTCGTGCTGTGGAACTGCGGGGTGTGCACGACGGCCAGCGGGATCACCGCGACCTGCTCGACCAGCGTGTGCTCCAGGTCGGCCCAATTGCTCGCGGCGGTCGCCTCGCTGGTGGCCCGCAGCGCCGTGGCGAGCAGATGCAGGGCGCCCGGATCCCGGTAGCCGCCGTCGGCCGGCCTGGGGCCGGCCCACGTCTCGTCCAGCAACGGCTGGAAGACGGTGCGGCCCGCGTCGCCGTACCAGTCCGGGGCGATAGTAGTGAGCGCCAGGTCCCAGAACTGCCCGGTGGGGTGGACGGCTGCCGCACGGTAGCGCTCGCCGGTCCGGATCCGGATGTCGAGGCGGATACCGGAACGGGCGAAGGCGGTCCGCAGTGCTTCGGCGGCCGCCACGTCGGTGGCGCTGTCCGTGGTGAGCAGGGACAGCGCCGTGACGGGTCCGCCGGGGGTATGGCTCAGCGCCTCCCGGCAACGGGCCGCGTCGCCGAGTCCCGCCGGGCTCGGGAAGGGATCCGCGTCGGTGTAGCCGGTCATCGTCTCCTGCAGCAACCCGGTGGCGGCAGCGGCGAACTCGGGGCCGCCGAGCGCCGCCGCGAGGCTCACCCGGTCGATGCAGTAGGGCAGCGCCCGGCGGACCGACAGCTCACGCAGCGCGGCCGCGGAGGGCCCATTGAACCCGACGGTGAGCGCCAAGGTGACCCCGACCCCGTCGACCACGAGACGGGGGTCGTTCGCCCTGGCGAGCTCCACGGCCCGGCTGTCGGGTATCTTCCCGTCGAGCGACATGTCCGCGTCGCCGCTCTCCAGCTCCTGCTGCATGGCCTCCGGACTCAGGCCGTCGAAGATCGTTATATGGTCGGGCAGGGCGCGGCGGATCCCGTCCGAGGACGCGCTCCACGATGGGCTGCGCGACAGCCGGTACCCCTCGCCGGGGGCGACCGTGAACCGGTACGGCCCGGCCGAGACCAGGTTGTGCAGGTACTCCAGCGAGTCCGGCGGGTAGGCCAGGGCCTCCAGCGGCACCGGGGAGGCCGCCGGCAGCGCCAGCACGTCCACGAAGTCGTTCACCGGGGCCAGTAGGTGGAACGCGAGCGTGTCGTCGCCGACGATCTCGATGCCCTCCACGGTGCTGCTCTCGACGAAGGCCGCGGCGTCGGCGACCGGGGTCGCCGCCAGCTGGGCACAGAACTCCCGGAATCCGACGATGGTCGCCGTGAAGTAGCCGCGCAGCGGTGACGGGTTCGGGGGCGTGCACAGTCGCTTGATGCCGCGGGCGACGTCGTTGGCAGTGATCCGGCGCTGGTTGGGGGTGTCCCAGCGCGCCGCGGGACGCAGCCGCACCGTGTAGACCAGCCCGTTCTCGGTGACGACCGGCGCGCCGACGGCGAGGTCCGGCCGCGGGA
>NZ_MRUJ01000365.1:0-2821 GCF_002099325.1 Frankia sp. KB5
GCTGGGAGTGGGGGCCGGCTGGTCAGGCGGGTTGGGTGGTGTCGGTGGGATTGGGTTGACCGGACTGATGATCGGCTGCGGTTACGGGCTCGTGTTCGAGGGGCCTCCGGCGTGTGTTCCGGGTGCGGCGTCGCGTCGGAGCGGGTGCACGGGCGGTATCGCCGCCGATTGGTCGATGCAGCGATCGCGGGTGCTCACGTGGAGATCGATCTGCTGATCCGGCGGTTCCGCTGCCTGACAGCGGACTGTCCGCGGGTGACCTTCGCGGAGCAGGTCGTGGGGTCTGACAAGTCCGCATGCCCGGTTCACCCCGCTTGCCGGCCGGTTGATCGAAGCGATCGGGTTGGCGTTGGCGGGCAGAGCCGGAGCCCGCCTCGCGAACCGGATGGGACTTCCCGCTGGTCGAAACACCCTGCTGCGCCGGGTCCGGGCGCTGCCCGACCCACAGATTGGGGCGGTGGCCCTCCTCGGAGTGGATGACTTCGCGCTGCGCCGAGGTCGGGTCTACGGAACGGTCCTGATCGATCTCGACAGCCACCGGCCGGTGGACCTGCTACCCGACCGGGAAGCGGCGACGTTCGCCGGCTGGCTGGGCGAGCATCCCGGCGCGCAGGTGATCTGCCGGGACCGGGCGGGTGCCTACGCCGATGGCGCCCGCACCGGCGCCCCGGACGCGGTGCAGGTAGCGGACCGCTTCCATCTGTGGAGCAACCTCGCCGGGTACGTCGAGACGACGGTCRCCCGGCACCGTTCCTACCTGGCGGAACCGCCGACTACCTGCGAGGCCGCGGACGAGCCAAGGGCGGACCTTGACGGCGCGGTGGCCGCGGCGCGGGACGCGCATTTCGAGCAGCGGGCGTTCGTGCGACATGCCCGCGAGCGGTACGCCGCCGTCCAGGAACTGAAAGCCGCAGGCGTGGGCATCAAGCCGATCGCCGCCCGACTCGGCCTGGCCCGAGGAACGGTCCGCAAGTACTATCGCGCCACCAGCGTCGACGACGTCCTGGCCAAGGCCCGCGACGGCCACGGCTCGATCCTGCGGCCGTGGGAGCCCTACCTCACCGAGCGGGTCAACGCCGGGATCACCAACGGCAGCCAGCTGTTCCAGGAGATCCACGACCAGGGCTACCCCGGGAGCAGAGCCGTTGTCTTGGCCTTCCTGCGCCCACTACGCGCCGGCGGCAGCACCGCCGCACCCGCGGCACGACCGGCACCCAAGGTCCGCACCGTCACCCGGTGGATCCTCACCCACCCAGAGCACCTGGACGAGCAGGAGACCCTGGCATTGAAGACGATCCTCACCCGCTGCCAGGACCTCCAGAAGACCGTCGGTCACGTCACGGCGTTCGCGCAGATGCTCACCGGTCGTCACGGCGACCGGCTCAACGGCTGGATCGCCGCCGTCGACGCCGACGACCTGCCCGAACTTCACCGCTTCACCCGCGGCCTCCTGCGCGACCACGACGCCGTCCTCAACGGACTGACCCTGCCGCACAGCTCCGGACAGGTCGAAGGCGCCGTGAACCGCATCAAAATGATCAAACGGCAGATGTATGGCAGGGCGAACTTCGACCTGCTCCGCAAACGAGTTCTCCTCGCGACCTGAYGGTACCCGGGTCCACTTCGATCACAAGATCAGGGACAGATCCAGTTTTCCGGAAGCTGCGACAGCGCTGCTGACTCATCAACATCCTCCGTCTACGGACCAGTCATCTTACAGGGATCACTGTCCGAAGATCGGGAACCACCTCAGTGACCTGCTCGGCCTGGGTGAACCCGCAGCGTCGTCGGCTCGATGGTGATGCTCTGTTCGTGCAGGAGCTGGCGGACGTCGGTGACTGCTTCGCCGATGGTGCGTGGATTGACCTCCAGCATGTCCGCCAGGACTCGCTGCGATCAGATCTGGCGTAGGTGAACGACAGTGATCAGGACCCGGTCGCGCGCGGAGAGCAGGGGCCGGCCGTGGGTGCCAGGGGCATGGCGGCGTGGTCCGCCTCGCTGCTGGTAGCGGYGCTGCTCCCAGCGGGCGGCCTGGGCTGGGGCCAGCCGTGCTGCGAGCGCGTCGAGGTCGGTGGTGCTCATGYCGGTCAGACGCGGGTGGGCCAGCAGCGTCAGGGTCGCGGCCCGGTCCGACACGGCCATGGGATTGGGGACGGTGGATGGTTCTGCGGTGCTGTCGGGATGCGCGGGATGAATGGTGTAGTTCCACGTGCCRTGCACTGGATGGGGTTCGATGGGCAACGCGTCGATGCGGGCTTTGCTGACCGCGATGCCGACCGGGTAGTCCCGGGTGTCCAAGCGTGCTTCGACGCGTAGGCCGCTGCGGGTCCGGGTCGCCGCGATCGTGTTCACGACCACTTCATGGCTGGTCAGCGGCCGGCCGCGCCAGTTCATGGTGATCTGGGAGAACAACCGGTGCTCGATCTTGTTCCACTTCGAGGTGCCCGGGCGGGAAATGACAGACCGTGATGGACAGGCCGGTGCCAGTGGCGAGTGTGGCGAGTTCGGCTTTCCAGGCCCGGAAGCGGTAGCTGTTGGACCCACCCGCGTCCGCGGTGACCAGCAGCCGGGTGGCCCGCGGGTAGTCGGCCTGGCCGCGGGCCTGCCACCAGCGGCGGATCGAGGCCACCGCGAACGCCGAGGTGGCGTGGTCGACCCCGACGTTGACCCAGCCCGCATCGGCGGTCAGATCGTAGACGCCGTAGGGAATCGCGGTCTCACCCTGCGGGCCGGTGAAGAAGCTGTGATCCTCCACCTGGACCGGGTCGCCTTTCGGTCGCCATTCACGGCCGGAGTTCGGGACAGGGTGACCCGCAAAGTC
>NZ_MRUJ01000366.1:0-2760 GCF_002099325.1 Frankia sp. KB5
AACAGCCTCCCGGCTGACCCCGACCCCCGAGACCCCAGCGGAGTGCCCCACGGTCACGCCGCCCACGATCATGCCCCAACGGGATTTCCGAATACGTACGCGGGGGCCACCCCTGTCGGGGCGCACCGATGCCCTTCCCACCCGGTCCGTACCCCGCTGCTCATGGTCCTGCTTCTGCTCGGGCTCCTGCTCGGACTGCTGCCCCTTGCGGCCTGCGGAAAGCGGGATGGMAACGACGGATCATCCCCCGCAATCAGTGCCGGCGGACCCGATGAGCGAGGTGCATCGTTACCACCGGGAACCCGCGGGGAAATTCTGTCCAGTCAGGTGGTCGCGCCGGCCCCGACCGGCATCCGGGCGTGGCGGGTGATGTACCGATCCCACGCGACGTCGGGCGTCGACATTCCGGTGTCCGGGATAATCCTGGCCCCGGAGGAGAACGTTCCGGTTCCGCCGGGCGGCCGAAGAATCGTCGCGTTCGGGCATGGCACCACGGGCCTCAAGGATGCCTGTGCACCGTCGGCGGCACGACCCGCGCTGATCGCCGCCGCCTCGACTTTTCCGCTCGTCCGGGCCGGTTATGTCGTGGCCCTCACAGATTATCCGGGGCTGGGGAGTCCCGGCGAACACGCGATCTATGTTGCCGAGCCGGAGGGCAGGGCCGTGCTTGACGCGGCGCGCGCCGCCGCCGCCCTCAAGGCGACCGGTGCCGGTCGCGACGTCGTCCTCTGGGGCTATTCGCAGGGCGGCCAGGCGGTGTTGGCCGCCGGAGCGATTGCCGCCGCCTACGCACCCGAGCTACGGATCCGGGGAGTCGTCGCAACCGCCCCCCTGGCCGACCTGCCGGCGTCCCTCGCCACCTTGCAGCACAATGCCGACGGGGTCGCCTATGTCCTGCTGGCGATGATCGGGCTGTCCGTCGAGGACCGGACGATCAACCTGGACCGGGTACTCACCCCGACCGGCCGGCGACTGCTGTCGATCGCCCGCGACCGCTGCGCCACCGACCTCATCAGGGCAAGCATCGGTACGTCCGTCAGCACCGCCTTTACCGTCAATCCACTGGATCATCAGCCATTCGCAGCCGGATTCGCCCGGCAGCGAGAGGTGGCCCTGCGGAAGATGGCTCCGACCCTCGTTCTCCAGGGCGACCTCGACCTGGTGATCCGACGCCCGGTGACCGACAGCGTGGTCACCGGGCTGTGCCGGAAGGGCACGACCGTGGACTACCGGCGTTACCCCGACGCGGACCACGGCACCGTCCTCGGCGCATCGATGGCCGAGCTCACCGCCTGGGTCGCGCAGCGCTTCGCCCCGCACCCGCCGCCGGTCACCGACATCTGCGAGATGCGCGCAGCTCGGTTCGGATAACCCGTCCCCGGCTAAACGGGCCCGTCCCCGGCTCACGGCAGGGCCCGGCTCACGACAGGGCCTGTGGACAACCGTGCGCCCGAGCACACCCTGCCCATCTATGGGGACCGTCAGGTGGCTGATCCGGTAGCTGATCGGGTAGCTGATGTGGAAAACGTCGCCGCCCGCTGCCCATGGCGACACACCCACCCTGTGGATAAGTCCGCGGGCGCGGTGCAGAGCCCCCTCGGGTCGCACTGCCCCGAGGCGATAAGCGATGAATCCGCTCACCAGCACCCACGACGGTGACCGACGAAACCGCCGTCGTTCTCCCACCCCGGGCTGTGTGGAGCACCGTCGACCGACCGTCCCTCGACCTTCCACTGACCGTCCCCACCGTGCCCATCAACGGCGAAGGGGCAATCCGGCCACCAGCACCAGGCCAGGTGACCGGCAGAACCGTCAACCATCGTCCGGAGACGGGCAGCGTGGGCACGGGCGGCCAAAGCCGATGGACCCTGCCCGAGCTGGTTGATCGTCAGCTCATATCGCTCTTGCCCGGGTGGGGCATCGTCACCTGAGCACGGCCCCGTACCGCCTGGGGATCCCGTACCGCCTGGAGATATCGCCCGCACGCTGCCCATGGGAGGRCAGCCATCGGAGGGCAGCGTGCGGGACCGGTGGAACCCGCGGAATCCGCCGACGCCGTGCTCGGCCAACTCGGCGACTGCGGCGGAGATCACGCGAGTGTCGATCGTCGTATCCCGGGGCCGTCCCCGTCGCGGTCGGTCGAGCTCACCGGTCTTCTCCTCCGCCGTCCGCTCAGGCTAGCGGGAGTTTCCTAGATAAGTTGATCTTTGGAGTCCGTTGAGCTGGCCGGTGGCTGGTTCAGGACGKTCTGACCTGGATCTTTGAGTACTCGCCTGATCGACAGTTCGCCTTCCGGTGTGTATTACCTAAAGCATGTCGTCGTTGGTGGGGAAGAAGGTCGGTGGGAAGACGTACTACTACCTGGTCGAGTCGGCCCGTGTGGACGGCGAGCCCAGGATCGTCTCGCAGCGCTACCTGGGCTCGGCCGAGGATCTCGCGGCGGCGGTCGCGGCCCGGGACGCCGCGTCGCTGCCGGAACGCACCCGCCATCTCGCTTTTGGTGATGTCGCGGCCGTGTGGGAGATGCTGACCCGGCTCGACGTGGTCGGGCTGGTCGACGAGGTGGCCGGGGCACGCCGGTCGGACGCCGGGGCGTCGGTGGGCACCTACCTGGCGCTCGCCGCGCTCAACCGGCTCGTCGACCCGCGTTCGAAGGCCGGTTTCGCCGAGTGGTGGGCGACGACGGCCGCGGACCGGTTCACGAAGATCCCCACCCGGGTGCTGGACCACCGCCGGTTCTGGGACGCGATGCACCTGGTC
>NZ_MRUJ01000367.1:0-2665 GCF_002099325.1 Frankia sp. KB5
CCGCCCGCGTCCGGCGGCAAGAGATCTTGTACCGCCCCGATAAGCGGTTTCACTTCGTACTGACCGAAGCCGCGCTCCGGTTTCGGCTGTGCCCCACCGACGTCATGCTTGGCCAGCTTGACCGCCTGATTTCGTTCTCCCAGCTACCCAACGTCCGGCTGGGGATCATCGGATTTGAGACGCAGTACGCCACGTCGCCATGGCATGGCTTCTGGATGTACGACACCGAACGGGTCCTGATCGAGACCTTCAGCGCGGCGCTGGATTTGCGCCAACCGCAGGAGATCGAACTGTACGCGGGCGCCTTCGAGGAGCTCGCGGCCGTCGCCAGCTACGGTCGTTCGGCGCGCGCGATCATCAACGGTGTCATTGAGGATCTTGCTTCGGGCGTCCCCGAGGATGGCGTCTAGTTTCGCCCGCTGTGGTCTTCTCTCAGGGTTTCGAGAAATCTAAAGAAATCTTCTGGTGCCCTGTGGTATGGACGCCTTACTCTCCGACGCGAGGCAACGTCACGCTGCCCCGCTTGGGGAGGTTTGGAGGGCCGCCGGGTGCGCAGTTTCGTCCCGCTGTTGAGCGCGGGACAGATCGAACGCCTGCCGTCGCGGGCGCGGGAAGTCGTCGAGTACCGCAAGAGCGGACTGTCCCTCAACCACGTCCAGGGGTGTCCGCTGGACTGCGCCTACTGCATCCGCCACACCTATGGCCTGTGGGACCAGCGTCAGCCGCGGGCGCTGATGACCGACGCCGAGGCCGTGGCCCAGCTTGTCGGCCACCCCTACTTCCGGCCGGGAGCGACGCCTGTCCAGCTTTTCAACCGGGCGACCGAGCCGTTTCTGCCGGCCGTCCGGCCCCACACCTTCGCGGTGCTGGAGGACCTCGACGCCCGCGGCCTCACCAACCACGTGCTCGTCATCACCCGGCACCAGCTGCGGCCGGAGGACTGTGAGCGGTTGGGCCGCCTGACGAGTGTCAAGCTGACCGTGCTGTTTACCTACTCCGGCATTGAGGACCGGCGCATCGAGCCCCACCCCTCCGAGGTCGCGGCGGCCTCGCTGCGGCTGGCAACCGCCGTCCGGCCCCGGCGCTACCGTAGGATCTTCTACTGGCGTCCCCTGGTGCCTGGCCTCAACGACACCGATGAGCACTTGGCCCGCGCGGCTGAGCTTTGCCAGCACGCCGACGCTACCGTCTTCACCGGCCTCTTCTACCGGGACGAAATCGCCGCCTACTACCAGGCTGCGGGCCTGCCGGAGCCGTACGCGGCCACCGCCCGGCGCAAGGTGGTGCCCGAGACCCTGGAGCGGCGGGTACTGGAAGCCCTCGGCGGCCGGACCCAGCTGTTTCGTAAGACCTCGTGCGCGGTGTCGTTCGTCCACGGCCTGCCCGACTACAACGGCCACTACGGCGTCCGGGAACTGTGCGATATCTGCCCGGTCGGCCAGATCCGCCGGTGCCACGACGCCCACCAGGTTCCTACGCAAGAGGAGTTGGTGGCCCTCGCGAGCACGGTGCCCGACACAGACGACCTTGAGGTCGTAGACATCACCGACCGGGCCGCCGTGGTCGCGGGTCTCCCGCACGAACAGCCCCGTTACTTCCTCCAGCACGCCCTTGGCTTCCAGGTTCACGACGTGCGCCATCCTCACCACGCGCGGCGCCACGGCCGCGCTGACATCGGATGGAAGGAGCCGGTCGCCTCATGACGGACTGGACGAGCCTGGACTACGCCGTGGTGGATGTGGAGGGCAACGGCCAGCAGCCGCCGGACCTGGTGGAGCTGGCGGTGGTGCCCATCACCGGCGGCGCCATCGGGGAGCCGACCGCCTGGCTCCTGCGGCCCGAGCGCCCGATCACCGGCTTCGCCCGCCGCATCCACGGCATCACGAGCGACATGGTCGCAGGCGCGCCGGTCCTGGCCGACGTGGAAAAGGAGATCCGCGCGGCCCTGGAAGGCGTGGCGATCGTCGCCCACAACGCACACGTTGACCTCGGCGTCCTGCGGCGCAGCTTCCCAGGTTGGGAACCGCGGGACGTTTTCGACACGCTCAGGCTCGCGCGGCGGCTCCGGCCCGAGCGCGTCAGCTACCGGCTCGGCTCGTTGGTGGAGGCCTTCAGCCTGGCTGACGGCCTGGACCCACAGCACCGGCCCCACCGAGCCACCTACGACGCCCTGGTGACGGCCCGGCTGTTCGCACTGCTGGCAACAGGCCCGGACAGCCGCCCCTTGTCCCTTGACGAACTCCGCGACCTTCCCCCTGGAGGCGACGATGACCCGGCTGCGACCCTTTTCTGATCACCGCCGAGGGCTGTTCATCAGCGTGGACGGGCCGAGCGGGGCAGGCAAGTCCACCCTCGTGCGCCACCTCGCCCAACTGCTCGTCGCGGCGGGCGAGGACGTCCACGTCACGGCCGAACCGTCCGCCGGCCCTATCGGTGTACTGGCCCGCGAGTTGACCGAAAGCGTCACCGGCCACGCCTTGGCCTGCCTGTATGCGGCGGACCGCTACCACCACATCGAGACCGAGATCCGGCCGCATCTGGAGCTGGGCCAAACCATCATCTCCGACCGCTACGTGCCGTCGGGGCTGGTCATGCAGCGCTTCGACGGCTTGGACCCGGCCTTCCTCTGGGCGCTCAACGCCGAAGCCGCCCGGCCCGACCTGTG
>NZ_MRUJ01000368.1:0-2653 GCF_002099325.1 Frankia sp. KB5
CCGCGTCCTCACGGCCGGGGTCCTCACGGCCGGCGGTGTTGTGGCCAGGGCTGTTGTGGCCAGGGCTGGCATGGCTGATCGGGCGCCGTGCGCCGGTATCCCGGTGGAAGGCCCCGGCGCCGGGGGCGTGCCGGCAGATGACGTCGTGACCGCCCCCGGACGTCAACGACGCGATCAGAGCGGGGACCACTCCTGGGCCTGGATGACGAGTCCGGACCAGTCCGCGCCCTGGCTGCGGGCGCGTTCGGCGAGAAAGAGGATTCCGTTCGACAGCCAGCTGCTCGGCCGCACGGCGGATGCGGCGAGCGCTCTGGTCGCGAGGATCTCGGCCTTGTCCAGCTCGCGTGCGCGCATCGCCGCGGATGCCTGGTAAAGGCGGACGGCGGCGAGAGCACCGGACGCCCGGGAACGGTCGAACAGTTCGGCTGCCTCGCTCAGCCGCTCATTTCCCTCGTCCAATGCGCCGGCGGCGACGAGTGCCGCACCGCCGAATGTCGGCAGATACCCAGGATGGATACCGTCCAGGCTGTAACCCACCGCACCTGCCGGGAGCTTTGCCGCGACCGATCCCGCTGAGCGCAGCACGGCGACGATATCGTCGGTAGGCAGGTGGCACGCGGCCATGATGTGCGCCTCGGTGGTCATCGCCAGGACCGCGGTGTGCGCGTGTGGTGCCGTGGCCTGGGCCGCCCGCGCCAGCGCCAACCCGTCGCGGGTGCTCTGGAAGGAATAAGCGGCGAGTTCAGCCAACACGACTCCGGCGTGGGCGGCGGTCGTCGCGTCTCCTACATGTTTCGCGAGGACGAGCGCCGCCCGCGCCGAGACTGTGGCCGGCCTGGCCATGCCGTTGTCACCCTGTGCCACGGAGGTCATGAGAAGAATCCGGCCATGCGCTCGTATCCAGTCCCGGCGCAGGGCTGAGCCCAACCGCCATCGGCCGATCGTCCGCGCATGGTGCTCCAGCGTCGCGAGGCGCTCGACCAAGTCGGCCGGCGCGGTGGTCTCCCAGCGGCGGGCGAGGGACTCCAGACCGGCCTCGACCTGGTGTAGCGCTGCGCGGCTGTCCATCGCCGAGGATGTCATGTCGACCGCCTCGGCGGCTCCGAGGACACCGAGTAGCGCGCTCGTGGTAAGGATCGTTCGGCGGTCCGTCGATGCGTCCATGTGGTACTCCTGACGATCGCGACCTGGCGGACTGGGCACATGTCCGGCGTATGCGCACGCGCAACCATTGCTGTTCTCCGCCCGAGGGTCTCGACACAGTAAGGTCACGGTAACCGGGTACGGGGCGCTATGTCGCCGCCGCGGGTTAAGGTTTGGACTTTTTTCGCTGGTTCGCCCTTCCGTACCGGACGCGTGCGCCAGAAGCCACCACTCCCGAAACCGGGGCCGGGCTACGCGGATCCGTCGGAAAGCCCGCGCAGCGCCTGGTGCAGATCGGCGACGAGGTCGTCCACTGATTCGATCCCGACCGAGAGCCGAACGAGGTCCGCGGGTACCGCGAGCGGCGAGCCCTCCACCGAGGCATGGGTCATGCTCGCCGGATGTTCGATCAGGGATTCCACCCCACCCAACGACTCGGCGAGAGTGAACAGCCTGGTCCGGCCACATGCCGCCACGGCCGCCTGGGGGCCGGCCCGAAGGGTGAACGAGACCATTCCCCCGAAGTCGCGCATTTGCTTCGCGGCGATGTCGTGACCCGCATGGCCGGTCGAACCCGGGTAGCGGACGGCCCCGACAGCGGGGTGCGTGGCGAGCTCGGCCGCGATACGCCGAGCGTTGTCGCAGTGCCGGTCCATCCGAACGGGGAGCGTCTTGACACCGCGCAGTACCAGCCAGCTGTCGAAGGGGCCGGCGACGGCGCCGGCCGCGTTCTGCAGGAACCGTAGCCGGGCGCCCAGGTCCGGATCGCCGACCACGAGCGCGCCGCCGACGACATCGCTGTGGCCACCGAGATACTTCGTCGTGGAATGCACCACCGCGTCCGCCCCCAGGGTCAGTGGCTGCTGCAGGTAGGGCGAAGCGAACGTGTTGTCGACCGTCAGCAGCGCCCCCGCGTCATGCGCCAGCGACGAGAGAGCGACGATGTCGGCGATGGACAGCATGGGATTGGTCGGGGTTTCGCACCACACCAGTCGCGTGGTGCCCGGACGGATCGCGACTCGCACCGCATCGAGGTCGGTGAGATCGATGCTGGTGTGGTCGACGCCCCAGTCGGCGAGCACCCGGGCGATGAGCCGGTAGGTGCCGCCATAGGCGTCCGCCGGGATGATGACGTGGTCTCCGGGCCGGCAGACGGTTCGCAGCAGGGCGTCCGCCGCCGCCATGCCGGAGGAGAAAGCGAGGCCGACCGTCCCGCGTTCCAGTGCGGCGAGGCAGGTCTCCAGCGCGGTACGGGTCGGATTCGCCGAACGACTGTACTCGTAACCGCTCCGAAGCCCACCCACGCCATCCTGGGCGAACGTCGAGGACTGGTGGATCGGCGTCACCACCGCTCCCGTGACGGGATCGGGCTCCTGGCCGGCATGGATCGCGATGGTCTCGAATCCCTCAGCGGGCTGCTCCATATGCATGACGCCACGCTAGGGCGTTCTCGATGATCGGTGCCGATCTAGCGGACGGCCAGGAAACTCAGCAGGTCGGCACGGGTAAG
>NZ_MRUJ01000369.1:0-2476 GCF_002099325.1 Frankia sp. KB5
GACCTGCACGGCTTTCCCTGACGATACGGACATCCAGGCCGTCCCGTCGGCGCGCGGACGAGCCGGTCATAACGCGAACGTGCCGGAGCCCTGACGGTCGATCGGCGAGCAGAGAGGCGCCAGGACGATGTCCCAGTCGCAGGAGGCGTTCCAGCCATGGGAGGCGGGCGGGCCGCGGGACGTCCGCGCGTCGGGCAAGGAGCCCGCGGGTGCGGAGCCGGCGCGTGCGGACGGCCGGAAGACCTTCGCACTCGCCCTCGACATCGGGGGAACCAAGATCGCCGCCGGTGTCGTCGCGGGGGACGGCACGATCGCCGCTCAGGCCCGTCGCTCCATGCCGGTCCCGCGTCCGGCTTCACCGGCTTCACCTGATCCGGACGGCGCTGGGCCGGCGTCGGCCCGGGCGGCAGGGGTCGATGCCGAGGAGGTCTTCGCCGTCGTCCAGGACTGCCTCGACGAGGCGCTCGCCGCGGCGCGGATGCGTCCGGACGAGATGACGGGACTCGGCTGCGGGTGCAGCGGTCCGATGGACTGGCCGGTCGGTGAGGTCTCCCCGTTGAACATTCCGGCCTGGCGGGGATTCCCGTTGCGGGCGCGGCTGCGGGACGCATACCCGGGCGGCCCGGTTTTGATCCACAACGACGCCGTCGCCCTCGCCGCCGGCGAGCACTGGATGGGTGAGGGCCGTGGCGTGCGCAACATGCTCGCCGTCACCGTCTCCACCGGCGTCGGAGGCGGCCTGGTTCTCGGGGGCCGGTTGCTGCACGGCACATCCGGCAATGCCGGCCATATCGGTCACATGGTGGTGGAGGCCGACGGACCTCCTTGTCCGTGTGGGGGACGTGGATGTCTGGAGGCGCTCGCGTCGGGTCCGCGGACGGTGGCCTGGGCGATCGGCGAGGGCTGGGTGCCTTCGGGGGATCAGCMGGCCAACGGTCGCGTGCTTGCAGCCTCGGCACGGGCCGGCGACGGCGTCGCCCGGCGGGCCCTCGCCCGCGCGGGTGCTGCGGTGGGAGCCGGACTGGCCTCCTGCGCGAGCCTGCTCGACCTGGAGGCCGCCGTGGTGGCTGGCGGGTTTGCGCAGTCCGGCCCGATCTTCTGGGACGCGCTGTCGGCCAGTTTCGATCGTCACACGGGGTTGGCGTTCACCCGGCGGATGCAGATCAGACGGAGCTCCGATCCCAGCCGGATCGCGCTTCGGGGGGCCGGCGCCTTCATCCTCGCGCCGGAGCGGTACGCCTGGGAGGGCTAGTACCGGCCGGTACGACGTTTTCTAAGACGTCGCCTGGTGTGTCGGTCTCGCCTGGTGTCCCCTCCTCCTCAAACATGCCTCGCTGGCGCGTCTGCCCGGCCTCACAGCCTCGCGGCTGGGTAGACGCGGGAGGGGCAGGTGTAGGGAGCGTGCGGATCGGAGGTTCGGGTGGTTTGGGGATCGCTGACCGGGGTACCCCCGCATCGGACCCGGTGTCTGCGCCGGCGGGCGGACGGCACCGGTGAACGAGGGACGAGGCGGGCCTCGGCAGCGGTTCGGCGAGGGAGGGAATCGGCGCGGGGGCCCGGAGGTTGTCAGCTGCAGGGATTGCGCACTGTCAACCGTCGGTGCCAGAAAGTTATGTCCTCGCGTCCGCTCACCATGCCCGGACTCGTGTATAGTTCCTCTTCGTCGCCCACCGAGCTCCTCCGGGAGCCGGGCGTCGCGCAGGACCAGATCTCCTCCGAGGGGGCGTAGACCCCCCGAGGAAACGGGCCGCGGACGGTGCGATAAGGTACGAGAGTGGCAAACACCGGTACGTGGGTAGGTTAACTACCGGGCCGGAGTGATTTGACACAATCAAGCCAAAGCTCATAATCTAGGAAAAACGTTCCGGTTGATCGCTTTGAACGCGAACGTCCGGAGTGTGCAAGAAGGTAAGATCTGTTCGGATGTGAACATTTCGCACAAAAAGAAGCGATTTGACACCGCCGGGCAAGCCGAGTAACTTAAAGAAGCACCAGAACGAAGCCCTGAGGGTGGAGGTCTGGTAGCGCCTGCTCCTTGAGAACTCAACAGCGTGCCGATTGTCAGTGCCAATTGTTTTACCCCGTTCATGGCCTGGCTGGGTGGTKTCCCACGTGGTGGGGTGGCTGTCTGGTTGGGTTGTGAGGGATTCCTTTGGACACGGTGGTGGGCCTGTGAGGGTCTGCTGTCGATGTCGGGGTCTGTCGATGTTTTTGCATCGGCGCTCTCAATGCATTGATGGAGAGTTTGATCCTGGCTCAGGACGAACGCTGGCGGCGTGCTTAACACATGCAAGTCGAGCGGGGAGCTTCGGCTCTCAGCGGCGAACGGGTGAGTAACACGTGGGCAACCTGCCCCGAGCTCTGGAATAACCTCGGGAAACCGGGGCTAATGCCGGATATGACATTGCCGGGCATCTGGTGGTGTGGAAAGATTTATCGGCTCGGGATGGGCCCGCGGCCTATCAGCTTGTTGGTG
>NZ_MRUJ01000370.1:0-2455 GCF_002099325.1 Frankia sp. KB5
CAGATCGGCCGAAAAATGATTACATCGGTCTCGGATCTTTACTCCAACGCCCTCACCGCACTTCGCAGGCTCCAGGAGAACTCTGCGCTTGTCATCGGCTTCTTCGGTGACCCCCACCTCGCCTACATCGGCTGGTAGTGAGTCCAGATACTTTCATTCCCCTTAGTACGTGYGAAACGGTAAGACTAGACGGTATTTACCGAGCCCTGCACTTCCGTCAGCAAAAGCCGAAGAGTCAGGCTGTGCTTTTCGGGTGGGAGCCGATCCAAGGCAGCACGCGCGTAGGCCACGCCTCCCGCGCTATCTCCGGCACGTGCGAGCATAAGCCCTTTGTGCATCTCCAGGTGAGTGCGAAATCGCGGCAGGCTGTCAGGCAGAGTATCCGCCGCTGCTTCCTGCGCCCTTAGGGCTCCGCTCTCATCTCCGAGTCGAGCAAGCAGCAGCGACGTGAAGACGTTCWTACGCCAGTATGGAACCGCATAATCAGATTCCTGCTCCTCGGAACCCGTAGCGTCAAAGATCCGCTGCCCTTGATCTAGAAGTTCTATGGCGGTCCTTCGGTCGCCACGGATGGCGGCAACGTGTGCACGTCCCATCACAGCATTGAGCCTGCCGAGCGATGGACGATCGTCGATCGCTTCGGCCTGTCGGGCGAGCGTCTCGGCGACTCCCAATGCGGCACCCTCGTATCCAAGAGCGATAGCAGCGCGGCCACGTACCCAAACCCGTACCTCGGGATCATCCGACCGATCGGCAGCCTCAACGGCCGTGCGGTACCAGGTGACTGCCTTGACTCCATCGCTGCCGGGATAYGTTTTTGCGTAAAGGGTCGCCAACCTGGACGCAATGCCCCACCGTTCGGGTTGGTCTAGCTGCTGCTGAATCACTAGCATGTCAGCTGTGAGTCTCTTCTGAATTTCTCCGGCACCTAGGGACATATAGTCCTGGCCATAGGAGACGAGCACGTTATTCCATTCATCGACGTCAGGACCGGAGTCTCTGAGAGCAGCAGAGAAGCCGCTCAGAATCAAATC
The DNA here is from genome assembly GCF_002099325.1 of Frankia sp. KB5. Taxonomy (NCBI): domain Bacteria; kingdom Bacillati; phylum Actinomycetota; class Actinomycetes; order Frankiales; family Frankiaceae; genus Frankia; species Frankia sp. KB5. The sequence goes on from NZ_MRUJ01000370.1 coordinate 1,035, forward strand.
TGACGCCACGATTGGAGCGATCCCGGTAGCCACAGCGGCAATGCTGGTAAATCGGCGACGGTTCACGTCTTCATTCTCCAAAACTTGTAGCGGCACCTCCAAGACTCCGGCAAGATGCCGAAGCCAGAACGGGTCTGGGCATACGATCCTGCCGCGTTCCCACCTGGACACGGTCTCTCGCGTGATGGTGTCGTGGCCGGACGCCTTGACCAGCTCGGATGCAAGCCGCCCTTGGCTCCATCCCCGCGCCGATCGTAGGTCGCGGATCAGCTCTCCTACYGCCATGGTCCCAGTCTGCCCCTAAAGGTGCCCCTACCGGAACTGGCACTGCATGGCCACTCTGTGTCTGGGCGGCCCGAGAGCATCCAGTCGGACCGCACACGACCGGGCCGCCCACCTAGACGCCCCCGGGCGCGCTGCCGCACCCGATGCCGGTACGCCCAGGGGCACCCGCATGACCGTCACGAGGGGGACCCCGGTGCCATACGTGAAGTGCACCCGAGAGGGGGCGCCACCAACCGTCACCTACCTTGAGTGGCCTTACGTGGTGGCCGCCGGTCTGGAGTCACTCGTCAGTGAGGCACTGTCGGAGCCTGACGTCCTGTCTGTCGAGCTGCTCGACGACGCCCGTTCGCGCGTCCTCTTCGCCGAGAAGCCGCGCGCAACACTGACCCCCGAGTGGCACGCGACGCGGGACACGGTCGTGTCCTCGGACCTGCCCCCATGCTGACCGTCGTCGTCCACTACGTGGACAGCAGCTCACCCGCGATGACAATGACCAACTCCGAACTGCTCGGAGATGCCGATCTCCCGGAGCTTGCCTCTCGTCTGGCGCGTCTCTTGCCTGCCGCTAAGCGGGTGCAGATCTTCGACGATGACCGTCCCGTGGYGGACACGGATGCGGCGGGCCCGGCATCTGACGGYGGTCGGATGCCCCTGCCGGTGGTGCCGGAACCATGGCGTACCTGAACCTGATTGCGGACACGACCGGGACGCTCTGGTACGTCCCGGYGTGGAAGGTCCGACGCGGGATCGATCTCCCCGAGTTGGCTCGACGCGCCATCTCCGATGACCCGAACGTGTCCAGAGTTGAAATCCTCTCGGATACCCGCGAGGTCGTGCGAGCTATTACCCGCTTCGACAAGCGGTAGGTGACAGATGAGGCAGAAGATCGTGACCGAAATCGATGGGGCGACGGTTCCCCGCACGGCCAGAAATCTTCCGGTCCGCACTCCGACAGTGATTCCCCCTCCCGAGACAGAAGTATTTGACATCAACCGGGTTAACCTCGCCGCGTTGAGGCGAGTTGTCGACCGCCTTCAGGTTATGGATTGATCAGGAAAAAATGCCTTACGTCGTAGTCGAATGGGACAACTGTCGGCCGATGGAGCATTACTTGCCGTCGAACTCCGTCCGGCCGG
>NZ_MRUJ01000371.1:0-2443 GCF_002099325.1 Frankia sp. KB5
CCCCCGCAACCCGCCCGCAGACGCCTGAAGGACGCTCTCCACTCCATCTTTCCGATACCCGCTGTCCAGCACCATCCCGATCAGCAGCGCCAACGGCTCGTTCGTCAGCAACTCGTCAGCTTCGTCGATCTGGCTCAGGTGYAGTCCCACAGGTCAACGGTAGCCGACCGCTTCACGGCGGCAACCGCGACGCCGGTCAGATCGCGGGGACGGCTGCGAGCTCACCGTCGAGTCGTCGCCCCTGACGAYCCGCCGCTGTGATGGCCCATCCCACGCGACGGCAACCCGCCCCTCCCCAAGCAGCGGCGGAGGCCCCCGATCATGGTGAACGTCAACGATCTCGCGATCAGCAGCCCGCGCCCGGAGGTCAACTGCGCACGTGCAGCCCGAAACCCGTGCGGCCCGCGGGCTCCAGTCCCTTCTTCAGGTGCAGCGAGGGGATCTCGTAGTCACCGAAGTTCTGTGGTCGGAACGCGATCGGCTCGGTCGACTCCAGGGTGAGCAGGCGCTGCTCCCAGGCTTTGGCGACGTTCGGGTAGTCCTCGCCGGTCATCTGGTCGGTGCCGTACAGCACGAACGGCGGCAGTACCTCGATGCCCGGGTAGTAGAGGATGCCGTGGTGGATCGGGAACAGAAGATCGTCGATGGGGCCGTTGATCCCGCGCGCGGCGTAGTGCGCCTCGGGCCCGCCGGCGGTCACCGACAGCAGGGCCTTCCTTCCCGCGAGGGTGCCTTCGCCGAAGCGCTCGCCGTATTTGGTGTCGCTGTGCTCGCCGACGCCGTACGCGAAGTGGAAGGTGAACACCCGGTCCACCCAGCCTTTGAGGATCGCGGGCATCGTGTACCACCACAGCGGGAACTGGAAGATGATCGTGTCCGCCCACCACAGTTTCTCCTGCTCGGCGAGGACATCCGGAGTGAGYGTCCCGGCGTCGAAGGCCCGGCCCGAGTCCAGAGCGACCTTCAGCGGGCGTGAGGCGTCGGGACCGTAGTCCGCGGCGTCCACGACCGCCTTCCAGTTCATCGCGTACAGATCGCTCACCCGTACCTCGTGCCCGGCGGTCGCCAAGGTGGACACTGCGAGGTCCTTCAACGAGCCGTCGAGTGACTTCGGCTCCGGATGCGCGTAGACGATCAGCGTCTTCATGGGAACTCCTCGGATCGGGTGCCTCCGATCCTTGGTGCCGCGGCGTCCGGCGTTCAGGGGCGCCCATTCCAGCCGCCGAGTCGAGGGACTGCGCCGCGAAGAGGTCGCGCACCTGCCCGGAGTCAGCGTCGACTACTACGTACGCCTGGAGCAGGGCCGCGCGACCCAGCCCTCCGAGCAGGTCCTCGACGCGCTCGCCCGCGTCCTCGGCCTCGACGAGACCGAACGCGGGCACCTCTACCGACTCGCCCGGCAGCGCCGCCGGCGCGCCAAGGCGCCGGGCGGGCGGATCCGGCCGGAGCTGGCGCGCGTCCTCGACCTGGTCCCCGACACACCCGAACTGATCATGAACCACCAGCTGGACGTGCTCGCGGGGAATCGCCTCGCCGGGCTCCTCTACCGCCGGCCGATGCCCGGCCTGAACACCGCCCGGCACATCTTCCTTGAGGAGGCCGAGCGCGGCCTCTACGCGGACTGGGAGAACTGCACCCTCGACGTCGTCGGGCACCTGCGCCTGGCCGCCGGCAAGTACCCCGAGGACTCCCGCCTGGCCTCGCTCATCGGCGAGCTGGCGATGGGCAGTGAGCGCTTCCGCCGCCTCTGGGCGCGCGCGGACGTGCGCGCCCGCATGCATGGGCGCAAGGCGTACCGGCACCCGCTGGTGGGAACGCTGGAACTGCACCAGGAGAACGTCGCGCTACCGGACGAATCGGGCATGGAACTGCTGGTGCTGTCCGCGGTCCCTGGCTTCACCGCCGCCCGGCGTAAAGCCGGCACCACCGGTCGGGTGATCTGGTTCGGGCAGGTCAGCGCGCAGTCCATCACCGTCGACTTCTTCGACTGGATCGATGGGACCGTCGGCGCGCCGATCGAACAGTTCCACTACGCCGGGACGCCTGCCGAGGACGCCGCGGACCTGCGAACCCTGGTACGGCTCATCCGCCGGGGACACCTGCATCCCGAGATCGGCGTCGTCGAGCCCTGGACACGGACGCCGAATGTCATCGAGGACCTGCGGGCGCGGCGCATCCGACGAAACGCGGTCCTCACCGTCGCCTGACATCGCCCCAGCGCGCAACCCCGTCGCACCATCCCGTTCAAGGAGGCAGTGACCGTGTCCTGGTTTGTCGACGACGCCGACGTCGCCGCGATTGTTACGCTCTGTCGTTCCCGCGCGATCGGAGCGGGCGTCGACCCGCGGGTCCGCGCCGTCGCAACGGTCAGCGGCCCCTATCCAATGCCGACCTGGGAGACGCTGCCGCAGTTCGCCACCGACACGCTGACGATCCGCTGCGG
>NZ_MRUJ01000372.1:0-2259 GCF_002099325.1 Frankia sp. KB5
TCCCGACCGACGGTGGACACCGGACCGGATCCGGCATCATCCGACCCCGGCCAGCGATGACCGTGATGACCGGCGGTGGGTCAGGCCGAGGCCGGCTACGACGTCACGGCACTGCGAGGTCACGGCGCTACGACACCGCCACCGGCGCACCCCGAATACCCCAGCGGGCACACCGCCTACGCTGGCGCCGCCCAGCCGGTGTTCGCGGGGCGGCGCCGGGTGTCTCAACCGGCGGTGAGCCAGTGGGACACGGCGTCGCCCGTCACGACTCGCACGGTCAGGATTACCGCGGCGACCGCGAGAAGCGGAACGACGACCCAGTGTTCGATCCTGCCGTCCGTCCGGGGAACCAGGACTGTCTCCATCCGCCAGGTGACCGGCCAGAGAAGAGGGCAGCCGCGCGGGGTCAGGCAGTCCCCGGCCAGGTGGGCGAGACAGCCCAGGGTGACCGCGTAGCCGGCGAAGCTCATGTCAATGCCGTGCATGAGAAAGACAGCGACCCCGGCGGTCACGCAGTCCATGACGGACGACCAGTGCTCGTGCTTCTCGAAGTCCAGGCCGAGCCCACGTAACCCGAAGCCCACGAGGACGAACAGCGCGGCCCACCACCCATACTCGAAACGGGCAGCCAGCAGGCCCATGACCACACCCATGCCGAGCGCGAAGAGGATCGAGTGGGTGGCGTGCCGGTGGCCACCGGCGGCCCTGCTGATCCACCTGCACATAACCCGGGTGACCGGCCCGAAGGTGTTGGCGATCCGACCGTGGGGATGGTCGATGTCGGGCAGAAGCGCCGCGCCCGCGGATACCACCGCGCCGGCGATCACCTGGGACGAGGACAAGGACACCGCGTGCGAGCCCAACCACTGCTCCCGGGACAGCAGGGGTGCGACGGCCAACCAGACCACCGCCCCGCTCAGGGCGTGGGTCCGTCCCATCATGGCAGCTCAACCTCAATGATCAGCATCGTCAGACTGTATCCAGCCGATCCAGCCGCCGCGCGCCGAGCGACGTTCGGCTGTCCCGTGGCAAGCGGGCTCCGCGTGTGGTCCTAGAAGCCGAGCCGCTGATACACGCCGTTGCTGGTCGGATCAGCCGGATCGGTGAACAGCAGGACCTCGTGCGCTCCCGCGTCCAGCGCAGCCTGGCTCACCGCTGCCGTCACAGCCCCGGCATAGCCCAATGGCGCTTAGTTAAGCGGTCCGAGCAAGGATGATCTTCGATTGTTGATCATGACGGATGCCGGTGTCTGTTGGGCGTTTGACTCGGTAGGCGCTGTGGCGGCCTCGTCTGATGGCGCGTGGGTACGTGCGGTGGCGGCGCACCGGGTTGAGCTGTTCGATGATCTCTGTGAAGATTTCCCGAAGCGCGTGCGTGTGGTCCTCAGTAGGGTCGGGGAATGGCGCGGTGGCCGTCGGCTCCGTTTCCATTCCCCGCCACATCGATCCGTGCATGCCGTTCTCCGGCACACGGCTCTCCGACGTTCTTCACCGTCGGCGTTCGGCCTTGCCTCGCCATGGCTTGTTCGGCCAGGGCGGAATGGGTCTGGCGGTCCGTGACATGACTAGTAGCCCGAGGTAGTTCTTCGACGACTAGCCGACGATCCAGCGTCCGATTTTCCCTCCGTGATCCCACGGGAAATGACCTCGCGATCCTCCGCTGTCAACACCGCGCCGCGCACCGAACCTCCAGATCAGTAGGCCACGTTCCTACCAGACCCGATCTATGACCGGATTCATACGTGGTGCACTGACCTATTGAGACCGAGCGGGCTTCGCCCCGCTGGTGGGTCTTCACCTCATCGAAGATTCTTTCAATTTCCCACCGCTCATGGTAGCCCGTGGCGAGTTCCACCGCGGATATATCGGTGTGGTCAAGGATGTTGGTGATGAGGCAGATCAGTTCTCCGGTGCCGGCTCCGGTGCGGTCGGGCACCGTGTATTCGATGACGCGGACGGGTGTCGCGTAGTCCTCGGGAAAATCGCGGCCCGCGCGGGCGTCGACGATGAGCTGTTCCCGCCGTTTCCCGCTTAGTTTCGGATTGATGACAATGGAGAGGTACTAATGGGAATGAAAGTATCTGGACAAAGTGCAACTCGGCATGATTTAATCATTGCATGCGGAAGCCCGACGGTCGGAAAATTGACCACGGAACACTGGAAACAATCAGGATTCGCGTGGCGCGCCAGATTGTTGACGACGGCGCCAACGCCGACGAGTTGGCAAAAGCACTGGGCTTCAGCCGGGCGGCGGTGTTCT
>NZ_MRUJ01000373.1:0-2122 GCF_002099325.1 Frankia sp. KB5
GGCCAGGGATACCTCCCCAACGGCGGCCAGATAGCTCCCCGCCGTGGGTGAGGTGTCGATCAGATCAACGCCTTCACTCCCTTCCCGGAGGTGGCCTGGGCGAGCCGGAAGCTGTCACCCTGTGTCACGACGATGTGGGCGTGGTGCAGCAGCCGGTCGACGGTGGCGGTGGCCAGGGTTTTGGGCATGATCTCGTCGAACCCGGATGGGTGCAGGTTGCTGCTGACCRCCAGCGCCYGGCGTTCGTAGGCCGCGTCGACGAGTCGGTAGAAGCCCTCGGCGGCGTCGGGTGAGACTGGCAGCAGGCCGATGTCGTCCACGATGATCAGGTCGGTGCGTAGCAGCCGGGTCATCGCCCGGGTGATCGAGTCGTCGACCCGGTGCCGGCGGAGCAGTACTCCGAGGTCTTCGATGGTGAACCAGGCCACCGTCATCCCGGCCTCGACGGCGGCCTGCCCGAGTGCTTCGCAGAAGTGGCTTTTGCCGGTTCCCGACGGGCCGCAGATGCAGAGGTTTTCCTTGCGCTGCAACCATTCCAGCGTTTTCAGTGCTTCTTGGGTGGGGCGTGGGATGGAGGWGGCGGTCTCGTCCCAGTCACCGAAGGTCTTCCCGGCGGGGAACGCGGCGCGTTTGCGGCGGGTCCGCAGATTGGCCGCGTCCCGGCCGGCGGCCTCCTCCGCGAGCAGGACGCGCACGACCTCGGCCGGGTCCCAGCGCTGGGCCTTGGCGGTGGGGACCAGGTCGGTCAGGGCGCGCCGCAGGTGCGGCAGCTTCAGCCGGCGGGTCAGCTCGATCGCCTCGGCCAGCGGATCGCCGGCCGAGCCCGAAACCGTGCGCAGTCCGGTGGCCATCACATCTCACCCGCTTCGACGTCGCCGGCGCGGTCGGCGTCGTCGGCGCCCGGGTGGGGCAGGCCGAAGTTCGACCAGGCCGACGTTCCCGGCTGGAGGCTGTGGCCCTCGCCGGCGCGGGTGGGCTCGCCGTGGTCGCGGCCGGCCTGGTGGGCCAGGATCCGGATCAGGTCGTTCTCGGCGAACCGGCCCACGATCGCCGCGGTCCCCAGCGCCTTGTCGACCTCGGCCTGGCCGTGCAACTTGGCCAGCGCGACGGCCTCGGCCATCTTCGCTCGGATGCGGCGGGCGCCGATCGCGGCGGCCTCGGTCAGCCAACTCGCCGCACCCGGCCCGAGAGCCAGGAACGCGGCTTCGGCCGCGGAGGTGGCCTTCGGGGTCCGCTCGGTCTCCTTGTCGCGCCGCGGCGGGTAATGCTCGTCCTGAAGAGAGGGTGTTCCCGGTGTCGACCGGCAGTGGCGGGCGACCTCGGCCGGCCCGGTCTCGCCGACCGCGGTCACGATCAGCTCGTCGCCGTGGAAACGAGCCCAGACCCGGGTGTCGACCAGCTCGTGCGGCACCGAGTAGCGCACGCCCTCCACCGAGATCGTCCCATCCCAGTTCACGCGCCGGGTGGYGCCGAACGCGATGGTGAACGGCCGCTGCGGCAACGGGTGGCACCGGGTGCGTTCCTCGGCCAGCGCATCGAGGGGGCGACGGCGGGTTTCCCGGTGTGGCCGGTCGTTGACCTCGACGCAGAACTGTCGGCAGGCGGCCTCCAACTCGCCGAAGGTGCGGTACTCGCCGAGCAGGTTCGCCGTCGTGGGCACCAGGTCGGCCTTCGCGATACGCACGGTGGCCTCCGACCCGCCCTTGGTCTGCGGATCGGCGGGGACGCAGGTGCGGACAGTCAGCCCGTAGTGCCGGGCGACCTCCACCAGCTCGGGGTTGCGCACCGCGATCCCGGCGACATGGTCCACCGAGACGGTCTTCTCGTTGTCGGTCAACGCATACGTCGGCACCCCGCCGATCCGACGCAGAGTCGCGTCCAGACAGGACACGATCGTCGGCAGTGTCTTGTCCCACACCGGGATCACCACCCGGAACCGTGACCAGGCCAGCCACGCGCACCACAACTGGGTGCGCCGGCCGCGGATACGAGGACCCTCGCCCCAGTCCCACTGCAACCACAGCCCCGGCTCGGTGATCCAGGGCCGGAACACCCGCCGCCGGCCGGCGGCGAACGCCTGCTTGACCTGCGCCACCACCCGCCGGGTGGTGCGCTCACCTCC
>NZ_MRUJ01000374.1:0-2118 GCF_002099325.1 Frankia sp. KB5
CGATCAGAAGTCATCCCTCGACCGAGATCACGACAGGGACGGAACACAGGCTAGTTCACAAAGAATCTTGTCCTAAAAATCTTGACAAGTTCCGGTCGGCCCACCGCCGACCCAGGGCCCCGCGAAGATCACACAATGTTCTGATCTGTGAYGCTAAGTAGCAAGGTATTTTAGGGCCCGGCTACGGTCTCGGCCGATCGACTCGACGGTCTCCTTGATCTTGGTCGCGCCGTGGATGCGGAGGACGCTGAGCGCGAGATTTCGGAGTGCGGCGAGATTGCGTGGCCCGTTTCCGGTGTGGGCTTGACAGAAATCTTCCCGCCAAGTGGTGTCTCGGATGTAGTGGACACGGTTCTCGATGCCCCAGTGCAGCCTGACGTGTGTGTGGATCGTGAGCGGGGTGGCTCTCTCCTTCCAAAGACTGGTCACGACGAAGGCATATTCCTTTGTAAGGCGCACGCCGTCGAGGTCGAACTCCTCGCGGCGTATGACGGCGACCGTTCGCGCGCGAGGGAAGCGGATTCCCTCGGCGGTGGTGGTCCAGACGGCCCACCGCTTGATTCGGTCGTGCCCGCGTTCTTCTACCTGGTGGCCAGGCGGTTCCTGCAGAATCGGCAGAAGACGCTCGAAGATCTGCCGGAAAAGTGTGGGCTGATTGAGCTTGACAGTCAGGACGTAGTCGATGCCGAGTTTCCGCAGCAGGATGGCCGTCTTGAACTGTGTGTGCGCGGCGTCGAACGTCGCGATGGTGCGGCCGCGTTTGTGCCTCACGTGTTTCAGGAGGTTCTCGACCTGTGTGATCTCGTTGGTGCCGACGGGGACCTGGCTCTCGGCGACGACGACGCCCGTCTCGTGGATCATGGCGGAGAAGAGCTTGACCTGCTGGTTGTCGTCGGTCCAGGCTCCGCGCAGGACCTTGCCGTCCAGAGCGATCACGAGGTCGCCGTCGTCCCCGCGGGTCGCTCGTTCGTGTAGCCATGTCCCGATGACGAGATCGAGCGCGTCGGCGTCGATGCCTTTGAGGACTTCGCGAAGGGTCGACTAACTTGGCGCTGCGTAGCGTCCAGTGAAATGGTCGTAGCGTGCGCCGAGTCGGGCCAGCAGGTTCTGCGGGAGGTCGGCGGCCTGGCTGCCCAGCTGGCGGTAGTTCGTTGCGCCTGCGAGTGTCGCGACGACCGCGACGGCGAGCACGAACCCGAGTTCATACATTCTTCCCTGGGTGCCACGAAAATCCTTCACGTGGCGCAGCATCCCGAGAAGTATTCGGGAATTATCGTAGACGTTTTGATCGACGTCGCTCGACAGTTCGGCGTCGGTCTGGCATGATGGCACGCGGTGGCCTTCTCACTCGGGGTTCTGTTTGGTCGCACTTTCATTGTCCCGGGTGGAATGCCACCTTCTTCACAACAGCCCGTCCGGTTCCGRCAAATTTCGCCGGCGCGGTAGCATGGACGCGCCTCGAAGGGATTTTCTGACGAACGGCCGGAATGCCTCGATAGTTCGGCGGCGAAGTAGGCCGAGATTCGGCTGTCGAACCGCGGCCAGAAATGTTTCGCGGGTGTCGCGAGCCCGGACGGTACTCGAAGGGAGCCCGCTGGGCGGCTACTTAGCGTAGCGGATCAGTACTTGGGGCAATCTCCCCGGAGCCCTGCCGCCGACCGCAGGACCGACGCCGATATGTTCGAGGCCGCCGTAGCACGGCAGAGGTGTATGTTATCTACGCCACACCAGCAGCGATCGGCCGTGACACGTAACGTGATCGGGCTGGAGGACATCCCCGGAACGGGCGCGTGACAGTGATCAGTGCGTCGATGAACGCGCGCCGGATCTCCGCCGAATTACTCGGATATCGGTAAATTGCATCCCCGCCACGTAGTCGCGAAGACGTCCGAGCGTGTCCACCTCAGTACAGCTGGTGACCCTGAACAGGYGAGTAGATCGTACACCCGACGCAGGGTCCCAGCGCCCGTAGGGCCGCGATGAGGCCGAAGCTACGGGGATCCTAGCGGGAGTTTCCTAGATAAGTTGATCTTTGGAGTCCGTTGAGCTGGCCGGTGGCTGGTTCAGGACGGTCTGACCTGGATCTTTGAGTACTCGCCTGATCGACAGTTCGCCTTC